>NZ_JAAEJX010000024.1:0-1307 GCF_036858155.1 Candidatus Liberibacter brunswickensis
ATATTTTATATTTTATGGCTTTATATTTGTTGAAGATGAGTTGAGATAAGGGAAATTGGTTCGATGGCGGTAAAACAGTTTATTCGTGACAAAGAGAGTCTTGGTCTTAGTACTATAGGTCATGTTGATCATGGTAAGACTACGCTAACAGCGGCTATTACTAAATACTATAGTGATGAGAAGAAAGAATATGGTGACATTGATAGTGCTCCAGAGGAGAAGGTTAGGGGTATTACTATTTCTACTGCGCATGTTCATTATAAGACGGATAAACGTTTTTATAGCCACATTGATTGTCCTGGGCATGCTGATTATGTGAAGAATATGATTACTGGTGCAGCTCAAGCTGATGGTGCTATTCTTGTTTGTTCTGCGGATGATGGTCCGAAGCCACAGACTAAGGAGCATATACTTTTGGCTCGTCAGATTGGTATTTCATCTCTAGTTGTTTATATGAATAAAGTTGATGCTGTTGATGATGAAGAGTTGTTAGAACTTGTCGAAGACGATATTCGTTGTCTTTTAAAGTCTTATGATTATCCTGGAGACGAGATTCCTATTATTAGGGGTTCTGCTCTTTGTGCATTGCAAGGTAAGAACAAAGAGATAGGTGAAGATTCTATTCATGCTTTAATGGAGAAGATTGATTCTTATATTCCTACTCCATCTCGATCACTAGACAGTCCTTTTCTTATGCATATAGAGAGTTCTTGTACTGTTGAAGGTCGTGGTACGGTTATAACTGGTCGTGTTAAGCGTGGTCAGATTACTGCTGGCAGTGATGTTGAGATACTTGGTCTTGGTGATAAGAAACTTAAGGTCAAATGTACAGATGTAGAGATGTTTCGTCAGAAGTTAGATAAAGCTATAGCTGGTGATAATGTTGGTTTGCTTCTTCGTGGTGTGAATCGTGCGGATGTTCAAAGGGGTAGGGTTGTATGTGCTCCTGGTTCAATTCAAGAGTATTCTAGATTTATGGCTAATGTTTATATTCTGACTAAAGAGGAAGGCGGTCGCCATAAGGGTTTTTTAAGTAATTATCGTCCACAGTTTTTTATGGATACAGCTGATGTTACTGGAAGGATTATTCTTCCTCCTGAGTCTAAAGCAGTGATGCCTGGTGATAGGGTTGATCTAGAGATAGAGCTTATTAGTCCAATTGCAATGGAAGAAAAGCAACGTTTTTCTATTCGTGAAGGAGGTAAGACAATAGGTGCTGGTATGATTTCTAAAATTCTAGGATAGTACAGTATATATGTAAAATGGAGATGTCTCTAAAAATTGGTTTAGTTTTAAAAAAAAAGAGG
>NZ_JAAEJX010000008.1:0-72240 GCF_036858155.1 Candidatus Liberibacter brunswickensis
TGGAGTTCGTAAATTCTCTGCGACTATTTCAGCAGAAAATGGAGCAACTACTCATGAATTGATGGCCACTTATGGCTGGAAATCAGTAGCACAAGCAGAAAGATATACTCGGGGAGCTGATAGAGTACGTTTAGGAATCAATGCTTCTAAGGTTATTTCTGCTTCAATTAATCCCGAACCCAATAAAACAAGGTGCGGAGAATAATTGAAAAAAGCCATAATATCAAGGACTTAACGATAAATTAATAATTAAAAGAAATAATTAAAAGTTATTTGTGTTAATCTCATTCTTGTATTTCTTTTAAAACCTCAGCAGCTAGAGAACGCGTCATACCAATACTACGAGATAAAGCTAGATTATCCATTCTATCTACTAACTTTTCTGCAACAACAAAAGATCTTTCCATTCGTTGTACAATATAAGCAGCAAGTCTTTTATCAACAAAAATCTGTCTATCAGCAAACATTTTAACTATTATTTTTTCTAAACAATCATCATCTGGTATACTAATCTTAACTACTGTTGCAGCTTGCAAACGAGAACATAAATCTGGCAAGCATACCTCCCAAGAAACAGGTAGAGTCCGAGCTGTCATCATCAAGCTTGAATCATATTGATATACATTATTGATAATATGAAATAATTGAGTATCATTAAAATCTAAACGATCAACATCCTCTAATAGAACTGGTTTCCTCGTATCTATTAAAATAGAATCCAAGCTTTTATCAATATTATCAAGCCTTGTAGATTCGCTTTTTTCAGACCATATACGAGATAAAAAAGATTTTCCAGAACCACTAGGACCAACAATAATTACAACAGGAGATGGCCAAAATGGCCAAGAGTCTATTAGACGTATAGCATGTTCAATAGAATTATGCACCAAAAGATCATCACGATTAATTTCATTATGTCTAGGAAAAGATAAAAATAGTTGCTCTTCCTTGTTATACTTTATCTGATTACCATCTTTCCTCTTATCAGAAATAAATAAATTATAGTCATCCATCTTAAATTCACGATCTAGAATTAACCTATAAAAATACTAATTATTTGATAAAAAGATCCTCTACGATATTGCAGAAGAGCAATGGCCTATATAATAATGCCCATAGAATAAAAGCTTCAACAATAAAAGAATAAAACTGTTATAACATAGTATATTGATAAAACATACCATATAATTTCCCCTAGTAAGCTCTAAATAATAATAATTTTTAAGATTTAGGAGAATAAATTTGAATCATGAACAAAGGAGCGGGCTTACATATAGAGAGTCCGGCGTCGATATAGAAGCGGGGAATCTGACTGTTGAACAAATTAAATCAACTTTAAGATCTACAAAACGTGCAGGAACCATTGGAGAAATTGGTGGTTTTGGAGGTTTATTCGATCTTAAAAAAGCGGGTTTTATAGATCCTATCATGGTATCTTCCAGTGATGGAGTTGGAACTAAAATTAAAATTGCAGCAGAAATGGATAAGAATGACAGCATAGGAATAGATCTAGTAGCAATGTGTGTCAATGATATATTAACACATGGAGCTGAACCATTATTCTTTCTTGATTACTTAGCAAGCAGCAAACTGAATCCTGATCAGGCAACTTGCATTATAAATGGAATAGCAAAAGGATGTCTCAAAGCTGGATGTGCATTAATTGGTGGAGAAACCGCCGAAATGCCAGGGATATATCATGGAAAAGATTATGATCTTGCAGGATTTGCCGTAGGAGCAGTAGAAAGAAAACACCTACTCTCTACTGATAACGTGTGTGACGGGGATATAATCTTGGGGATACCTTCTTCTGGACTACATTCAAATGGTTTTTCATTAGTACGAAAAATTATTTCATTATCGAAATTATCATGGAAAGACCCTTCTCCCATTTCTTCCGAACATAGTTTAGGAGAAACGCTTTTGACACCAACGCGTATCTATGTCAATCCTCTATTACAAATCATAAAAAAAACGAGAAAAATAAAATCATTAGCACATATTACTGGGGGAGGATTAACAGAAAATATTCCAAGAGCTATTCCATCTCATCTTACTGCTAGCATTGACTTGAATTATATTGAAATTCCTAAAATTATATCGTGGTTATCTAAAAAAGCACACATAGATAATGTCGAAATATTACGTACTTTCAATTGTGGAATCGGAATGATTCTTATTATCCACCCAGAAAACAAAGAACTTATTATAAAAAGCTTTAAAGATAAAAATGAAAATATAATCCATCTTGGAGAAGTGATACCGCGCAATAACAAAAGATCTCCTATTCTCTACAAAGGATCACTATCGCTATGATTCGTAAGAATATCGTGATATTCATATCTGGAGAAGGTACAAATATGTTGTCTATTATTAAAGCGGCAAAGAAAAGTAATTATCCTGCTAAAATTATAGGAGTTGTTTCTGATAATCCTAGGGCAAATGGTCTTGTAAAGGCACAAAAAGAGAAAATACCTACTTATTCAATTCCTTATGAAGATTATCTTTCTAAGACAGAACATGAAAAAATAATTTTATCACACTTATCCTCTATAAAACCAGACTTAATATGCCTTGCAGGATATATGCGTCTCTTAAGCGAAAATTTCGTAGAATCATATAAAAATCAAATTATTAACATCCATCCGTCTTTACTTCCACTTTTCCCAGGGCTACATACGCACCGTAGAGTCTTGAAAAAAGGGCTAAAAATAACTGGATGCACTGTTCACATAGTTACTAAAAAAATGGATGAAGGCTTAATTATTGCTCAGGCAGCTGTACCTATATTATCAAATGATACGGAAGAAAGCCTTTCCCAAAAAGTTTTATCAGCTGAACACATATTATATCCTCTAGCAATTGAATATATGATTACAGGAAAAAAATTTAAATACAATAACCATAATTATCAAATAATTGGAATAGGATAAATGAATAATATAAGAATAAATTTATTTTTAATTCACTATATTTAAATAAGCAAAAATATTTATAAAAAAGAATGGTGTTCAAGAAGTAAAACATAGTTCTTTTATATTATTGGCAAAAATTTATATGCATCGAAAGTATCATTTTTTCTTGATATTATTTCCTAAAAATATAATTAATATGAGTATCCCAATATATAGAAAATATTAATTAGCAATCTTTACAAACCACCTCATCACCTAAACGCTGCCGATAATAAAAAACTTTATCAAAAACAATATTATCCAAATTCTTTGGCAAGATTATTGAAAGAATAATCGGATGATATGTCATAGAAACTTCAGCACGTACTATAAAAGTAGAATAATCCTTTATAGAATAGGGAATATCAAGATTTTGTTTATTATTGACTGTACCAGAAGACCAATGCCACTTTTCAAGAGATTTTTTATTTTTATCAATCCAATAGCCACTTATATTAATAGAACAATCGTTATTTACATATGGATACATAGTAGCATCTGAAAACTTTTTAAAACCTTGAAAATATTGTTTACTAACTAAAGTCTCTTGAGCAACTATATCTCCTATATAACTAGAAACACGAGTTAAACGCTTAGAGAAAGTGTATAACATAGTTATCTCGAACACTGAAAGATAAATTAGTAATAACACAGGAAAAATAAACGCCATTTCTATTGCAGCGACACCATCTACCATAGAAAAAAAACGAAGGATATAATTTTCAATACGTTTCATTATGTATTCTCTTTGCCAATAATTAATTATTATTTGAAAATTACTTAAGTAAGACAGTTTAAAAATATGGCTTATATAAACCTTATAAAAATTAGGAAATTCCTACATATCATCATATATTAAAAAGGCTCATTTTTAAATACTACAATCGATGTAATTAAAAAATCTGGGCTTTTCCCTGGATGCTTGACAGTAGACATATACCTACGAATAAAATCCGTAAATAATGGCCAGTGATAATATGCTCTCAATACGTTATAAGTCGAAGGACCACCAGGGTTAAAATCAAATTTGCTATCATCTATTTCAGAACTATAGTCATTTATATTTTTGCGAGGTATATTCGTGGAGATATCATTCAACGATTTAATTTTAATAACATCTATATACAAATCATAAGGCGATAATATTTCTTTGTTCGAACAATTAAATAAAACCTTCAGGTGACTACAAAAGACCTTTCGAAATTCCGTAAGAGATTTAGTGTTGCTTTGGTTTATTTCTCCCGTACGAATTTTACGAGATATTTCGTATGTCGCATTTTCAAAAATTTGTCCAGCAGTAAAAGATAAAGAAATTTCCAATATAGCAAAAACCAACATAAAATAAGGCATAGATAAAATTGCAAATTCAATAGCTACCGCACCTTCGCGTTTTAATATTGAAAGCCTCATACCTTGTAATAATTTTATTCTCATAATAGATCCGCAATTAAAATTATAAAAATTATCAACTATATAATACTCGTAATTACATACGAATAAGCAATTATTGCCAAATAATAACATAAAAAACTAAACATCTTATAAAAATACAATTTATTATTCTTATAAAAATAATTTAATAACTTTAAAAAATTATCTTTAATAAGATATAATATAAATGAAGCGACTAATACGGTTGTAAGCTCTATATAGAATGAGATAATTTGAACTAAAACATCCACTCATCTACAAGGCTTTTCTGATGAACCCAACAATAAAACTATATAACACCTTAGAACGAAAAACAATGCAATTTCAAGCTATAGAACCTTCGAACATTAGAATGTATGTTTGTGGCCCAACAGTATATGATTTTGCTCATATTGGCAATGCTAGGCCAATGATCGTATTTGACGTTCTTTATCGTCTTTTGCAGTACTGTTATGGAGAAAAATGTGTAACTTATGTCCGTAATATTACTGATATTGATGATAAAATAATTGAACGAGCACGTATAGAATATCCATCTGTATCTATAAACAATGCTATAAGTATAATAACAGAAAAAAATACAAAACAATTTATCAAGGATACAATGCGTCTATCATGCCTTTCACCTACACATCAACCACGTGCTACTGACCATATTCCTCAAATGATAAGCTTAATTCAATCGATAATATCAAATGGTAACGCATATGAATCAAAGAATGAAATTTTATTTGACACAAATTCTATACCAAATTACGGATCTTTTTCCAGACGTATAATAGATGATCAAAGAATAGGAATGCGTGTTTCCAAAAAATCCCATAAAAAACATCCTTCAGATTTTGTTCTTTGGAAAAAATCTACTTCATCAGAACCAGGATGGGAATCTCCTTGGGGTAAGGGTAGACCAGGATGGCATATAGAATGTTCGGCAATGTCTTCCCATTATCTCGGGAAAGTATTTGATATCCACGGAGGTGGACTTGATTTAATTTTCCCACATCACGAAAACGAAATAGCACAATCTTGTTGTGCTTATAAATTAGAAAAAACAGCTAATTTCTGGATTCATAACGGTTTTCTCAATTTAGAAGGACATAAAATGTCCAAATCAAATGGGAACTTTATTACAATAAACGAACTTCTTGAAACTAAAAAATTTGGAGGACGATCTTGGCCTGCTCCAGTCATACGACTTGCTATACTCATGACTCATTATAGAGAACCAATTGATTTTACTGTTCAACGCCTAATAGAAGCAGAAAAGTTATTGTCTAAGTGGCCTAGAAGCAAATCACCTAAAGGTAAAATTGATTCTTCAGTTATTTCTGCATTGTTTAATGATCTTAATACTGTATCAGCAATACAAGAGATTCACAAACTAGCACGAGAAAGTACAAGAAACCATGATTTAATACCTGTATTCAATGCCAGCACCCATATTTTGGGAATCGAAGTTTTCGAAGAACCTCTTAATAAGAATTTATCAATAGCAATTGAAGAATTAATACAAAAACGTATTGCTCTTTTAAATATAAAAAATTTTTCTTCTGCAGATTATATCAGAAAACAACTAGAATATAAAGGTTTTATAATAGAAGACTACAAAGAACCCACAACTGGAAAACGTATGACTAGGTGGAAACGTAAATAATGTTATTAAATTAATAATATTGATTGAGTATAATCGTTTAAGACACTAAATAAATATCATTATTTTTTTAATATAAATTTAATTGTTATGTAAATGGTTTAAAGTCTTGGTTAATAAAGGAAAAATATGGCACAAGAAACAATTCAAAAAGATACTTCTACAAATTGTAATCATAAAAGCAATATACAAATATCTATGACAGGCACTTTACTTGTATTTTGTTCATACGTTATTTGGGGATTGTCACCTCTATATACTCAGTTCTTAGAACACTTAGCTATCACTGAAGTGATTCCTCATCGTGTAATATGGTCTTTGCCGGGAGCTTTTTTTGCATTTTCTTATTTTGGTGGTGGATTACCTGTATTGAGAAATACCTTTCAAAACAAGAGACATATTACAATGCTTTTAATAAGTGCAACCCTTCTCGCTGCTCACTGGGGATGCTTTGTATATGCTCTCTTATCAGGACAAATTCTTCTAACATCTTTTAGCTTCTTTGTTTCTCCAGTTATTACGACACTTTTAGGAGTAATATTTTTAAAAGAGCGGTTAAATTATCTACAAATGATTGCAGCAGCACTTATTATTTTATCTTTAATAATAATGACATATTACAATGGAATACCATTTTTATCTTTGTCTATAGCTGTTACTTGGAGTTCTTACTGCTTTGCACGTAAAACAATTCCTGTAAATTCTAGTCAGGGATTCTTTGTAGAAATGTTCGTTCTAGCTGTTCCATCATTATCATATGTTTTGTGGAATATCTCTTCAGGAGAAGATCATTTTTTTCTACAGACTACGTCCGACACATTGTTATTGATAGGATACGGACTTATTAATTCATTTGTTTTCTGTATATTTGCGTATGGCATTCAAAGATCTCGTATAACAACTGTGGGAGTTATGGAATATATTTCACCACTTTTTGTGGCTTTCATTAGTGTTTTTGTATTAAGACAACCTATTGATACAGTACGCATTGTTGTTTTAATTATAGCTATTCTAGCTATTGTAATTTATTTGACATCAAACGTTATAGATGAAAAACAAAAAAATAAAATAATATCAAACTGATTATGAAGATCTTTCAAAAAATGGCTTTTAATAATTTTACTTTACCAAGAATCATAAAAAAAATTTGGCCATATATATGGCCTGATAACCAATTAGATCTGAAAATTAGGATTATAGGAGCGATGCTTTTTCTTATAGCATCTAAGTTTATAACGCTCGGAATTCCTTTCTTTTTTAAATGGGTTACAGATAATTTACTTGAACAATCTTTGTCTAATAAGACAGCATCTTATATCTCGATAACAACATTTATTTTAATAATATCATACGGCACAATGCGTATTGTAAGTCTAGTATTAAACCAGATTCGTGATTATCTATTTGTAGAAGTAGGTCAAGGAGCTACATGTACTTTATATCATCAAGTAGTGTCACACGCTTATAAACTATCACAACGTTTTCACATTGATTATAAAATTGGCAGATTATCTTCTGCAATAAGCAATGGTACAAAAGCCATAGAAACAATCATTCGCATTATAGTAATTCATTTTATACCAACAGTTTTAGAATTTTTGATTTCCATATCTTTCATATGGAATATCTATGGTATTACTTATGTTAATGTCATAGCTATTACAGTGGTTTTTTATGTTTGTTTTACTATAATAGCTAGCAATTGGCGTGTAGGTCTTTTTAAAAAGATGAACCAATTACTGCATTCATGCCATGCTACAGTATTTGATTCTCTTATTAATTTTGAAACGGTAAAATATTTCAATTCTGAAAAAATAGAAATCAAAAGGTTTGAAAAAAATATATCGGAATACAAAAAAGCTGCAATTTCTATATCAAATTCTTTAGGATGGTTAAATTTCGGACAGGGAATGATTTTTAGTATAGGAATGGTCATAATAATGATTATGTCTTCTCGTGCGGTTTATGCAGGAAAACAAACAATTGGAGATTTTGTTTTTATCAATGCATTACTAACTCAACTATCTATTCCACTAAATATCTTAGGTACAATATACCGTGATTCTCGTCAGAGTTTTATAGAAATAGAAGAACTTTTCAATATTCTAAATGAAAAAATAGAAATAGAAGATGATATAAATTCAAAAGATCTAGAAATAAAAAATTCTCATATAACTTTCAATAATGTTTTTTTCTCATATAATCCTAATACTTGCATTTTTGAAGGAATATCTTTTGAAATTTTACATGGTAAAAAAACAGCATTAGTTGGTAAATCTGGAGTAGGGAAATCAACTATTTCCAAGCTTATCTATAGATTATATGATATACAAGATGGTTGTATTACAATTGATGGTCAAGATATCAAGACTGTCACACAAGAATCTTTGCATCGAAGCATTGGTATCATTCCACAAAACACCATCCTTTTTAATGATACTTTACGGTATAATATTCTATATGGAAACCCAAATGCATCTGAACAGGATTTGTATAAAGCCGTTGAGATTGCACAACTAAAATCATTTATCATGAATTTACCAAATGGATATGATACTATAGTTGGAGAACGAGGATTAAAACTATCTGGAGGAGAAAAACAAAGAGTATCAATAGCTCGTGCCATTCTAAAGAATCCCCCAATAATGATTTTTGACGAAGCAACCTCATCTCTTGATGTCATTACAGAACAAAATATTCAAAAATCATTGAACACTATTTCAGAAAATCGAACTACTTTGGTTATAGCTCATAGATTATATACTATTTCAGATGCTGATAATATTATTGTATTGGATAAAGGAAAAATCGTAGAACATGGATCTCATGAAGATCTGATATCACTAGGTGGTATCTATGCTAATATGTGGGAAGAACAAAAAAAGATTTGATTCAATAAAATAAATGTAAATATTTTGTATATAAGCATCATACAAGAAATTTATTCATTCTATAATTAAATATTTACATTGTTTGTGTATTCTGATAGAAAATCTCTCTAAATACTAAATATTTTTAGATATATAAATATTAAAGGAGCAATTCTATCTATGAACCTCATCGGAGCGATTCGCAAGATTATAGTGCCCATCCATTTTCATGGTTGGCCTTTTATAATATCTTTTCTAGCACTCACAATAATCGTGGGGATGTGGTCTAGTTCATTATTATGGTTAGGAAGTATTATAACTGTTTGGTGTGCTTACTTTTTTAGGGATCCAGAAAGAGTTACACCAGTAGATCCAGATTTATTCATTAGCCCCGCTGACGGTAATGTATCTGCAATATGTGAAATAGAACCACCGCCAGAGCTAGAACTTGAAGATGGATCTATGTATCGTATTTCCATTTTTATGAGTATTTTTGACTGTCATGTAAATCGCATACCAATCAGCGGTGAAGTTGTAAGAAGTGTTCACCGTAATGGACAATTTTTAAATGCTTCTTTAGATAAAGCAAGTGAACAAAATGAAAGACAAAGCTTAGTTCTTAAAACTATTCATGGAAAAGTTGGTGTAGTACAAATTGCTGGATTTATAGCACGTAGAATTGTTTGTTGGGTTAAGCCAACTATGAAGGTTGAAGCAGGTGCACGTTTTGGAATAATAAGATTTGGATCAAGATTAGATGTTTTTTTACCTAAGACTGCTAATATACGCGTCGAGATTGGTCAAAAAACTGTATCTGGTGAAACAATAATTGCTGAATTTAACTCGACCAAGCCCTCCCTATTAGTATGTCGCACTTAACAGAAAGTTGTATATAGGCAAGGAAATTTCCCATGGTCAAAAAAGGGAATGACTTTTTTCTTGATGATCTTAACCTATCCGATAAGGATCAAACAGAATTTTCCAATATCCAGGATAATAAAAATATTTTAAGAAAAAGGGAAACTATTCCTTTTAGATTTTTATTTCCTAATTTGGTAACGATTCTGGCAATATGTTCGGGATTTAGTGGAATAGGATCTGCTCTAGAAGGTAATTATGAAACTGCAGTATGTATGGTGCTTGTCGCTGCTTTTCTTGATGGAATTGATGGACGTATAGCTAGACTAATGAAAGCAACTTCAAAGTTTGGCGCACAAATGGATTCAATAGCCGATGTAATTAATTTTGGCGTTGCCCCCTCTTTAGTAACTTATATTGTTGTATTACATAAAGCTAATACTTTTGGGTGGAGCATATCTCTTATGTATACAATAGCAATAAGTTTACGTCTAGCAAGATTTAATATTATGAATGAATGCGATCATAAAGAATCATGGCAGGATGAATATTTTGTTGGTGTTCCGGCTCCGCTCGGAGCAATACTGCTAATGCTACCATTGTATATAAATTTTTTGGGTTTTAAAATTAGTGTAATGTATGGATATGGATCAGCAATTTATGCTATGATCATCAGCTTTTTATTATGTTCACGATTACCAATTTGGTCTGGAAAAAAAATAAATGTAAGATTTGTATTACCAATTGTACTTTGCTCTGTAGCTTATATAGCATTCATGATACACTTCTTATGGGAAATAATAATCTTTAGCACGTTATGTTATATTATTTTTCTGCCAATTTCATTTTGTTATTGGCACAAAAGTTATGGAATTAAAGTGCAAAATAAGAAAATATAAAAGATACATAGTAAAAAACATTAAATCTAATAAATAATTTTTATGATCATAATAACTTAGATTTTACATAATTTTGAATATAGCGAACATATATATTTATATAAAATAGTGGATAAATATATCAAATTATTTTTAAAAAGATGATTTTTTTCCTTAAAATTTAAAATTATAAATAATATTGATAGTAGTAAGTATTCTTTTATATATTGGATAAATATCTGCTAAAAAATAATGTAGAAAATTTACATAAATACTTATTATAAGCAAATAAAATATATGAAAACAGTGTAAGGGAAAAGTTTGCGCTATTATTGGTATAGTATTTCTATGTGTTTAATGTTTTTTATAATAGGTTTTATATCATTTATAAACTGTGTTCAAAGAATGAGGATACCTAATCATCCACTTGTCAACGCCATCGTGGTATTAACTGGAGAAAAGATTAGAATAGAAAAATCATTTGAATTACTTGAAAACAACATAGGATCTAAAGTTTTTATATCAGGAGTTCATCATTCTGTTAGTAAGGATATTTTGATTAAAAAAATACCTATAAAAAAAGATTTAGCAGAATGTTGCATAGATATAGGATACAAAGCACTTAATACATCAGGAAATGCTACAGAAATATCCGAATGGGCTAAAAAACATAATTTTCATCATGTTCTCATAGTTACTCATGACTATCATATAATTAGAACATTCCTTGAATTAAATAGAGTTAATAATACCATAAATTTTATTCCCTATCCCATAATCAGCCCTAGTGTACAAAATAATAATTTAATCTTAAATATGAGAATGTTAATAATAATTTTCATAGAATATTTGAAGATTTTACTATTATCTGTACAAAATGAATTGCATTACAATTTTTTATAGCACTAATTTAAAAACATCTACAAATGGATTATATGACTATGATTTTTTTGCGATCTTTAATTTTTAATATAGTATTTTTTATTCATATTTTTATAGCATCGATTATTTTTTTATTTGCATGTTGCTTTGTAAGTCGAAAGAAATGCTTACTTATTGCACAAAAATCAGCACATATAAACCAAATATTTTTAAAGTATATTACAAAAACAAATATTCAAATAGAAGGCATAGATAATATTCCAACTACAGGATGTATTATAGCAATCAAGCACCAGTCATCTTGGGATACATTTTATTTTTTAACATGTATCAAGGATCCAATCTTTATATTAAAACACACTGTTTTTTACATACCAGTACTAGGATTTTACTTTTTAAAACAAGGCATGATCGGAGTTAAACGTAATTCAAAAAGCATTGATATGAAGAATATTATCAAACGAGCTAAAAAAGCAGTTGTAAATAATCGCCAATTGATCATATATCCTGAAGGAACACGCCGCCCTCCAGGAGATAAGCCTATTTATAAAAGAGGAATTGCACATATATATGATGCTCTATCAATTCCTGTTATCCCGATTGTCGTACATGCGGGATTGTTTTGGCCACGTAGAAAATTTATGCGTTATCCAGGAAATTTTAAAGTAAGAGTTTTAAAACCAATACCTGCTGGCATACCAAGAAAACAGTTTTTTGCAGAACTTCAAGAAAAGATGGAATATGAAAGCAATAATCTTTTGCTTGAGACAGTTCGCGATAATCCTCAATTACATCTTCCTAAATCCACAAAAAAAGCCTTAAATAACTTACAAAAGAATATAAAGTGCATTTAAAATTAACTAAAATAAAATAATTCATGGTTTTCTTTATTCTGTATATTTAAAGATTTTTTTTATAGAAGAAAAAATATTTTTAATCTAATCCATTAGAAATAAATTTATTATTTAAAGTTGAAACTGTTTGAGGAACTAAAATTGGAACTGGAATACGTTTAGCTTTAGATTCTATTACTGGAATCCCTTGATATAAAATTTTTCTTGCTTCTACTGCATAAACTCCAGCAAATCCTGGCCCCAAAATATTACCGATTCTTTCAAAAACTGGCCATAATTTTAGCATAAACTTCTTATGCGTAGGAGGGAAAAAAAGGGATCTTGAAATTGTAGATACAGTAAAATTAGTTTCTTTCAAGAGAGAAATGATCTGATATAATGCGTAAGGTTGTCCTGAACCAAATGGAGTATGTTCCATACGCGTCCAACAACCACGTCGATTAGGGATAATGATAATCATACGGCCACCTGATGACAATACTCTCCATATTTCAGCCAACATTAAAAAAGGATCTTCCGCAAACTCTAAATAATGAACCATTAAAATACAATCAATAGAAGAGTCTAAAAGTGGTAGGCTTTCTTCAAAAACCAACGCAGTTGAAGAAAAATTATCACCTGGCCAGTTTGTAGCTCCCTGACCTGCAGGCATAAATGCTAAGTTGCATTCTGTTTTCCCCTCAAAATAAGGGAAGAAAGGAACAGCATAACCTAATCCTAACAAACGACATCCTGTAACATCATCCCATATTGTTGACAATACTTTAGATATAGCATCTTTAGTACATTCACCAAGAAAAGAACTATAAAACTGTTGAAGTTCAATGATATCAACTCGCATAATACTCTGCCTAATAGATTATTTGATTATTAGTAATCGTTTTTATATTAATAATAGATTTTTATATAAAAAAATTATAGAAGAAAAAATATGAAATCACTAAATATCAATATATCCCTTTATTATGATAATTTTTGCATTCTTGTTCATAATAATGAACACCAATTAACAGCCTCTATTGACGCTCCTGATACACACACCATTGTAAAAATGCTCAAAAAACAAAATTGGTCTCTAACACATATCTTCAATACACATTACCATATAGATCATACACGAGCTAACTTAGACCTAAAAAGAATTTTTAATTGCAAAATATTCGGACCTATAAAAGAATCAGATAAAATCCCTGGTATAGACCATGCATTTTATAACAGAGATACTTTTGAGTTTGGATCACATCCAGTACAAATTATAGCCACTCCAGGACATACTATCGGACACATTTGTTACCATTTTACAAAAGATCATATTCTTTTTGCAGGAGATACATTGTTTTCATTAGGATGCGGAAAAATCCTTGAAGGAAGTTATGTCGAAATGTTTGAATCATTATCAATAATAAATTCTTATCCAGATAAAACACGTATTTATTTTGGACATGAGTATACAAAAAACAATGCCAAATTCGCCTTATCTTGCGATCCTAACAATATAGAATTAAAAGAATATTATTCTAGGATAAACATTCTACGTTCTCAAAATCTTTATACTAATCCAACGACTATATCTCTTGAGAAAAAAGTTAACCCTTTCTTACGAACAAAAAATACTTCCTTACGTAAAAATTTAGACATGGAAAACGCAAGCGATTTAGATATTTTTACCGAACTTCGCATTCGTAAAGATCAATTTAAATAAAATCTCATTACTAAATTTTTACTATGAAACATCAAAAAAATACATATTATCCAAGAGGAGAAAAAATTTTATTATTATAACTTCTACCCTTATTATTTAGAAGATACTATAATTTCAAGGCTAAATATGATAAAATAGGACTAGCATTTTAAAAATTATCGATGTATGAATTACCGATGAGATTTATAAATATTAATATGATATCTGGTGTAATTGCTTACATGAATTTATCGCATAATGCTATTCTGTAAATAAGAGAAAGAAAATATTTTTTCTTTCTTATCCAGATAAAAGGAGCAAAATTGTGTCACGAGTTTGTGAATTAACTAAAAAAACCATCATGTCAGGCAATAAAGTTAGCCATTCTAACAATAAAACTAGAAGGTGTTTTCTCCCAAATCTTTGCAAAATTACGCTAATTTCTGATATTATGGAACAAAAATATCATCTTCGTATTTCTAAATACGCATTGCGCTCTGTTGAACGGCAAGGAGGATTAGATCAATTCCTATTGGATTCTAAAAAAGATAATCTCTCTGATCGTATGCGTACCTTACGTAATCAAATAATAAAAAAAATGTCTGAAAAGTCTTCTTGACAAAAAATATTTACAAACTTGGTTTATTATCACGTATTTTTTTTATTAATAAAATTACATAAATTATAATTTAGAGCATTTTAATATTGAAAATTATATTTATGTCATTGAAAATATAATGTTCCGTATTATGGTGGTTTACGAGAAAAATCGTAACAAGACAACAACTTAAGGCAACCGGAGTATTATTTATAAAGATCAGTATTCTACTTAACAAAACCCAGCTTTTTTCAGTACTTTATATGCTTGTACAGCATCCTGAAAATGTTCTTTAGATCCACAGTCTCCCCCATTTACATCGGGATGATGTCTTTTCACCAAATCTTTATATCTTTTCCTTATCTCTTCACAAGAAGAATCATAAGACAAACCCAATACTTCGAATGCGTTATACTGCAAAGAATTTAAGCAGTTTTCTGGTCTATCAGAAAAATGGCCATAAGAACCTTTCTGATCATTGAAAAATGAAGTATCTTCAGGATAACGGGTAGCATATAAATGAGTTGTCCAAGTGAAACGCTCCCCAGTTGATGCTTCTTTTTGATAACGACTAACCTCATCATTAGAAAGATCTAAAAAATAATTATATCCTTTATTGTATTTTTTAACATGATCAAGACAGAAAAGGAAAAATTGCTCCTCAGCACCACTACCTACTGGGGCACGATATTCTCCTATACATTGGCAATTATCCCATTGACATATAGAAGACTTAAGAGTTGGAGCGTTCTTTTTCTTCTTTTTACGAGTTCGAATACGATCGAAATACTTTGAATCAAGTTTCATAACGGCTACTGTAACTAACTATACAAGGTTAAAACAAGAAAACTTCTTGAGAATAATATCCACCATATAAAATGAATAGGAAACAAAATGCAAACTTATCACATATCACTTATCAACAGAATAACAGAAAAAATACGTTACGCACTATCCCCTGATTATTTACAAGTAATAGACGAAAGCCATCTTCATGTTGGACATCAACCAGGATTCAACGGATTAAATGAAACTCACATCCGTATAAAGATTGTATCCAAAAGCTTCATAGGTATAAGTCGTATTTTACGACATAAAAAAATCTATGAACTATTAAACAAAGAAATAAAAGAAGAGCTACACGCACTATCCATAGAAGCTTTTTCTCCCGACGAAAAACATTAGATACTTACATTACTGTTTTTTTCTTTGTACGATCCTTTTAAAAATCACTAGTCTTAATGATATTTTTTTTTAAATATCGATACTAATGGATATATCACTTAGTATCATAGAGCAATGTTATCTAAAATAATTTCGTACAAAAAATAGTATAATCAAGAAAATATGAACATAGAATCAAGATATCATCTCATGATTTATCCTAGCTATCTTTCTCAAAAGAGATAATATAAAAAAATAATTTCTAAAGCATTTTTTATCTTTGCCTAATATTGTTACGTAGTTGACATAATAACTATAATACTATTATCAAATATTAAATAGATTCTATTAATGAGGATCTTCAAGCACATAAATCATAAATTTTTATAGATACTAAAAAGTTATTTTAAAATATTTTGACAAAAATAAAAACGAAAATAGGACAAAATAAAGACGTCATCGGACTTTTCTTAGAAATGATGACTTATGAAAGAGCATCTAGTATTAATACACTATCTGCTTATAAAAAAGACTTGGAAGAAATACAAATATTTCTCTGCAATTGTGGTACATCACTATTAAAAGCTTCTGAAAATG
Organism: Candidatus Liberibacter brunswickensis; assembly: GCF_036858155.1. Lineage (NCBI taxonomy): Bacteria > Pseudomonadati > Pseudomonadota > Alphaproteobacteria > Hyphomicrobiales > Rhizobiaceae > Liberibacter > Candidatus Liberibacter brunswickensis. Next base: position 16,419 of record NZ_JAAEJX010000008.1, read on the forward strand.
ATATTGTTTCTTATCTAAATTATCTGTCTCAAAGAGAGTTAGTCGCTAATTCTAAAAGGAGGAAAATATCTGTAATACGACAATTCTACAATTTTCTTTGTTCTGAAGGAATTCGCAAAGATAACCCTTCTGCCACCCTTGTCCTTCCAAAAAAAAACCATACACTGCCTAAAATACTAAACAAAAAAAACATATCAGATCTTTTACAAAGGGCTTATACAGAAGCAAAAGATCCTTCTCCAGGTCAATCGAAACGCATACGTACATTTTTATTGATAGAGTTGCTATATGCTACTGGTATGCGAGTAAGCGAGTTAGTAACACTATCCTCCCATATTCTAAACTTAAAAGAGCGTACAATGATAATTAAAGGGAAAGGTAATAAAGAACGCATGGTTGTTCTTTCTCCTTCTGCATTGCATGCATTACAAATATACAAAGAAAATTTCTATTCTACAACAAATCTGATCGATAGCCCGTGGTTATTTCCATCATCTACCAAGAAAGGACATATATCACGTCAAGTGTTTGCAAGAGATTTAAAAAAATTAGCCAATCGTTCTGGCATTCCAACAGAAAGCATTTCTCCACATATAATACGTCATGCATTCGCGAGTCATCTTCTTGAAGGTGGAGCTGATCTACGCACTATACAAATGCTTTTAGGTCATACAGACATATCAACAACTCAAATATACACTCACCTTTTATCAAATAAATTGCAAAAATTAATTCAAGATCATCATCCCCTTGCTAAGAAGGAAAAGAAATAATAGAATTGGTCGTCCACTAAATATTTTTAAAATAAGAGTAAATATTAATATGCATCATTATTTTGATTTTGAACAACCAATATCTGATCTAGAAGCGAAGATTCATGAACTTAAAAAATTATCACGAGAAAATGAGAATATTGATTGTTCCGAGGAAATTCATGAATTAGAGAAAGTAGTTTACAAAACTCTATCTGATATTTACTCAAAACTTACCCCTTGGCAAAAAACTCAAATTTCCAGGCACCCCAATAGACCCCATTATGTTGATTATGTAAATTCTCTCTTTACTCACTTTATACCTCTTGCAGGAGATCGACTATTTGGAGATGACCCAGCAATGCAAATTGGCCTTGCTAGATTTCATGGACAACCTGTCGCTATTGTAGGACAAGAAAAAGGATGTGACACAAAATCAAGAATCAAACATAATTTCGGTAGTCCACGCCCCGAAGGATATCGTAAGGCTATACGTCTTATGGAAATAGCTGATAGATTTAAAATACCTGTAATATCATTAGTAGATACAGCAGGAGCTTATCCTGGAATGGATGCAGAAGCACGAGGACAAGGAGAAGCAATTGCTCGTTCTACTGAGATGTGTCTTAAATTACAAGTACCAATGATTTCTATAATTATTGGCGAAGGTGGATCTGGTGGAGCAATAGGAATAGCTGCTGCTAATTTTGTTTATATGTTAGAATATTCTATTTACAGCGTTATTTCTCCAGAAGGTGCTGCCTCAATTCTTTGGAAAGATCCTTCTCGTGCACAACAAGCCGCTATGGCTATGAAGATAACAGCAGCTGATTTAAAGGATCTTTCCATAATTGATGGAATTATTCCAGAACCTATAGGAGGAGCTCATAGAAATCATGCTCAAACCATTTCCTCTGTTAGCGAAGTAATAAGTAAATTCTTATCAGAAACATCAATGTATTCTGGAAAAGAGATACGCAAACATCGACATGAAAAATATCTGAATATTGGTAGAACATTATAATCATTTAATATAATTTATGATATTTTTTATTTATCAAAGAATCAAAGATTTTAAAGTGACGAGCTTAAATAATTTTTTATTGTTTATAATATTGATGTTAATAGGTGGATGCAATAGCCAACGTTTATTCGTTGATAAAGCAGAATATCCCTTATCAAAAAGTCTTACGTTATCTATGAAAAAACAAAGGACTTCTGCTTATCATCCTGCTTTGATACGTATCTTTAAAAAAGAAAAAATTCTTGAAATATGGAAACTTAATGATGATTACCAATATGTTCTGTTGAAAAAATATGATATATGTGCATGGTCAGGAACCTTTGGGCCTAAGATAGAAATAGGAGATGGACAGGCTCCTGAAGGGTTTTACTATATTGGATGGAATAATTTAAATCCTAATTCAAAATACTTTCTATCAATTAATATCGGATTTCCTAATGAATTCGATAAAACACATAATAGAACAGGAACTGACCTAATGATTCATGGAGGATGTGAATCTGCTGGTTGCTATGCAATGGATAACAAACAAATGGTAGAAATATATGCGATCATAAGGGATTCACTCAGAGGTAATATGCAATCTTATGTACAAATACAAGCATTCCCTTTCAGAATGACATCTAAAAATATGAAAATTTATCGCGATCATCCAAGTTATCTTTTCTGGAACATGCTAAAAATAGGCCATGATTATTTTGAGAATACTCATCAAGAACCAATTGTAAAAATACTAAATAAACATTACATATTTTTAAAAGAATAATGCGTATTAGATTACCATTTGTATCTATTTAAAATATATACTATAATTATATTTCTACTTAAAATTTATATATAAAAATATCTAATATATTATATTTAAAATTAGTAGAAAAGTAATAATTTAAATTATAAATAAATAAATTTTTAACTTATATTTTATCTTTCTGATTAGTGTAATATTAAATTATAACTTATGAATCTTAAATAGCTGTACCATTTGATAGTTATACAATATCTTGTATATAGAAGAAATGTTATATACTGTATTAAAAATTAATCTTTGATAATTTCATTTTCCTTGGATATATTTTGTTATCATATTATCAGGAATAAATAGTAGTCTACTAGCTAGGAGTAAAAACTATGGAAAGTATACGCAGCGTAGAAGATAAAATCAAGATTTTGATACCCTACTCCTTCATGAGAAGATGCAGGTTGCGATTGAATATCAAAATGAAGCATGGGCTGGTGGTATAGCAGATGGTATAGAGCCAGAAATTATTGCTAATGCCGCCATTACTCAAGCAATACGCGAAACAGTACGGATCCACGGAGAAGAGAAGGTGGAGTCATTGATAAATTCAATAGTTGCCCGTATGTTAGTTAGTAGGAGAATTTTCGCCTGAAAGAGTTATTCAGTAAAATTGATAATTGCTAATAGTGATATAAAAGTATTATATTGTAAGTTATTAGGAAAAACACTTAAAGTAAGTTAGTAAAAATAATATATTTAGCATAGTAGAAAATCCGTAAGGATTATTCACAAGTTTAAAAGATATTAATAATAATAAAATAGATTTTTTTTTGAGAAAGTGAATGTCATCCGTTTACCTATCTAACCGGTCGTTTATCAAAGTAAGAGGTAACTCCGCTGTATCTTTTTTACAAAATATTATAACAGCAGATATATCCTCGTTGCCTTTTAAAGTCGCGCGTAGCAGTGCAATTCTCACCCCTCAAGGAAAAATTTTATTTTATTTTCTAATAAGCAAAGTTGAAGAAAAAGTATTTTTACTAGAAGTAGACACAAACAAACGTGACTCTTTGATTGAAAAACTTGCTTTTTATAAATTGCGATCAGATGTTGTTCTAGAAATACAACCGATAAATGGAATAACATTATTTTGGAACAAAAAGTATATATCCGATCATCCCTCATTTGTTGATGAACGTTTTTCAATAGCAAATGTATTACTTTACAGAACGTGGGGATACAATGATAATGCCACATATGATGTTACAGAATATAATAAACTTAGAATTAATTATGGAATAGTTGATCCTGATACTGACTTTTTACCATCTACTATATTCCCCCACGATGCATTGATGGATCTCACTAAAGGAATCTCTTTTACAAAAGGCTGTTATATTGGTCAAGAAGTTGTGTCACGAATTCAACACCGAGGGATAATACGCAAACGTCCGATAATTATCACAGGGAAAGATACTCTCCCTCCTAGCGGATCCTATATAGTTGTTAATAATGTAAAAATAGGAATACTCGGAGTATCTGCAGGGAAAAAAGCTCTATCAATAACACGAACAGATAAGATAAATGATGCTATAAAAAAATGTATGATAATAACAGTTAATGGAATTGAGGTAATACCAACTTTTCCTAAATTATTAGAATATAATGAATGTATATCAAAATAATATCTTTAACAATAAGTATTGATTTCATAAATAATAAAGTAGTATTATTATACTCAAGTTATAACTAAACTTGCATATATATTATAAATTATTATTGCATGAAAGATAATGAATATATATATTTGCAAAGGTTAATATTTTGTCATTGATTATTTATAATTTTGGTACTAAAAAATTAATTTTTAAATATTATATCAATGATGAAACTTGGTAGTTGTTGTAATTTTAATAACGTCTTTGTCTGTTTGTATTTATTTTGTATACATGCATTAGTTGCATTGAAAAATATTTGTTTGAGAAAATTTTGACAACAAGCAAAGATATTTTTTATCCATATAATTTTAAGGGAATAAGATAGTGATCGCATTGTTTCCTCTTTTAAGTATTTTTTTTAAAAATATCAAATACTCATTTTTTGTAGTTACGATATTTTCATTATCTAGTTGCTTTTTATTAAAGCCTGGTATATCTGTGCCAGATCTTGAATCTCTAGAAAATATGAACAATGAACAATTACTAACTGTTGTAGATACCGTAGGAGAAAAGTACAAAGCACATCCTAAAAACAAAATAATAGGAATTATATATGCAGATGTATTAAAAAGAGTTGGACGTATTTCTCAAGCACTTGCTGTCATGAGACAAATGGCTATATTCTATCCAAAAGATCAAGAAGTGCTATCGGCTTATGGAAAAGCTTTAGCAAATGCTGGATACCTAAGTGAAGGTCTTAATGCTATTGATCGTGCACAAAGACCTGACATGCCCGATTGGAGATTAATATCTGCCAAAGCATCTATTCTAGCTCAGATGGGCAAACATTCTGAAGCACTATTAGAATATGAAAAAGCTCTAGAATTATCTCCCAATGAATCATCTATTGTTTCTAATATGGCTATGTCCTATCTCCTCATGGGAGATTTAAAGACAGCAGAAGAAAAACTACGATATGCTTCTAAAATGATAGGATCTGATAGTCGTGTAAGACAAAATTTAGCATTAGTGGTTGGTTTGCAAGGACGTATAAAAGAAGCTTATTCTATAGCATCAAATGAATTATCCTCTGAAGAGGCTGAGACAAATATGAGATATATCAAATCAATTATTTTCCAAAAAGATCCTTGGAAAAAAATTGCTAAGAAAGAAAATAATATTAATAAGGAGAGAAGATCTTTTTATTAAAAAAGATAAATTATCTATAAAAATTATTTTGATTATTATTGGATTTTCGAAGCAAGATAAACTTCTTATATATCAAATAAATAATTTTTATATTTCTTGGTATATTTTTATTATTTATAAGATTATATTAAAATTTTTTTTGTACTCTAAAAAAATCAAGTTTACCATGTAATAAGTATCTTTACTTTAAAAAGATTACTTATTATTCGGGAAAATAACTATCCATTTCTACATTTTATGTTGTAATTGATTCTATAACTTTTTATAACTTAAACTAGAGTGATTTTTAACATCAAATGTCATATTATAAATATTTATTATAGTATGAAAAAAAAATTTAATGCATTGCATAACTTATTTTACATAATAAATAAAAATTTCACTGATTTATTTGTTTTTTTATTGATCTTATATATATGTGAAAAAAGATTTTTATTCTAAAAATTTATGGTTGTAAATTAACTGATAATCAATAAAAAAGTTGATTATTAAAAAAATACTTCTAAAAATAATCCTATAAAACCAATTAATATTCTCCATAAAGCAAAAGGAGCATATCCTTTCTTTGCTATAAAGTTCAGTAAATATCGTATAACAATTAGACTAGTGATAAAAGAAGATATACAACCAAAAATAATCTCCTGTCCTATATCATTCATTATAACACTATAATTTTTATAATAATCCAGTGCACAAGCACCAATAATTGTTGGAATTGCTATGAAAAAAGAAAATTCTGCCGCAGAAGTTTTATCAGCCCCTAGAAACAATGCACCGGTAATAGTAGCTCCTGAACGAGATACACCAGGAATCAAAGAAAAACATTGAAAAAAACCTATTTTAATGGATAAAGGTATAGGATAATTTTCAATACAAAAATATTTTGATTTAAATTTCAAACGATCAACTAATAATAATACAAATCCACCAATAATTAGATTATAGTATACAAGAATTTTTTCTTTAAATAGTATTGATTTGATAAAATTATATGAAAAAAAACCAAATACTGCCGCAGGAAAAAATCCACAGAATAGAACTATTACAAAATGACGTTTAGCAGAACTAAATGGAAGAGAAAAGAATATAGAAATAATTCTGCTAAAGTAAACATATAATAATGCAGAAACAGCTCCTAATTGAACTAAGATAGTAAAACTACTACCCAAATCACCCCCTAATAATCGATTTACAATTAACAAATGCGCTGTTGAAGAAACAGGCATAAATTCTGTTAATCCCTCTACTATTCCCAAAATAAGTGAGACAATTAAAGAATGTCTTAACATTTATATCTCGCAATATTTTAATTGATTGTTTACTTATCTACATCTTGCATCTATTATTTCTACATAATACAATGCGAAATAAATATTCAACATAATCTTAATTTATATCCACTTTGAAAAATCAAAATCAAACCTTAAAGCACAATGTCTAAACTTTACCATTATCCTATGTCATCTAGTTCAAGATTCGTAAGGTTAATTCTTAGTGAATATGACTTTAAACCTGATATGATAGAGGAATATCCTTGGGGAAAACGCCGTGAATTTTTGAAACTAAATCCATCTGGCGGACTTCCCGTTTACATAGTAGATAATCATCCGCAAGCATTATGCGGTTTTGCCATTATTTCTGAATATCTTGATGAAATATATGGTTCAGTTACAAAGAAGAATCGTCTTTTTCCTACTGATCCATTTCAAAGAGCAGAAACACGTAGAATGATCGAATGGTTTATGTATCAAATAGAATACGATGTTACACGACCATTAGTTAATGAACGTGTTTATAAATTACATATGACTACTGAACAAGGCGGAGGATCTCCTGATTCTAAAGCACTACGTATAGCACGTAAAAACATGCGAGAACATACGAAATACATAACATGCATCATAAAATCAAGATCATGGATTGCTGGTGACCATATCAGTTATGCTGATTTCGCAGCTTCTGCAACAATTTCGGTACTTGATTATCTAGGAGAAATAGATTGGGAGAGCTTCCCTATTATCAAGGAATGGTATCAAAGAATAAAATCTCGTCCTTCGTTTCGCCCTATTCTATCAGAACGTATTCGAGGATTGCTACCCGTTTCACATTATACTGATCTTGATTTTTAAGCATAGTGTATTATTGTCTATAATATAACGATAAAATTTCCCCGAATACTTATTTTTAAAATTTGTCTATAGTCGAGGATTTAAAGATGCACCTCATGATATTCGGCGCTGGTTATACTGGACAATTCATCGCAGATGAAGCATTAAAAGCAGGAATACAAATATCAGGAACTACAAGATCAGAAACTAATTTTCCAATATTAAATAATAAAGGAATATCATCTGTTATATTTGCGAATAAACAAATAAATAGCGTATTACAAAAAAAGCTATATAGCACTACACACATCGTACAATGCATTGAACCTGAAAATACAGGGGATCCATTAATTATGTCTATGGGAGAAGATTTTTATAAATTAGTACCTAATCTCAAATGGATTGGATATCTTTCTAGCACAAGTGTCTATGGAAATCGCGAAGGACAATGGGTAGATGAAAATTCTTTTATATATCCGATTTCTTGTATTGCTACTAAAAGATTTAACGCAGAAAAAGAATGGCTTTCAATAGCAAAAAAACTAAATGTTAAATTAGCAATCTTGCGATTATCTGGAATTTATGGAGAAGGACGTAATCCTTTTATCAAAATAAAACAAAAAACTTCAGTAAGATTAATTAAAAAAAATCAAGTATTTAATAGAATTAGAGTAGAAGACATAGCTAGAGCAGTTTTTTTCTTTACTAATCATAATATTGGAGGAATTTTCAATATCAGTGATGACGAACCAGCTCCTTCACAAGATGTAATAACGGAAGCTGCTTCTATCATGAACGTAATCCCTCCACCAGAAAAATATTTTGATACGACATATATATCACCTACTACCAGATTTTTTTATGCGGATAACAAAAGAATATCAAATGCAAAAATTAAGTCACTTGGATTTAACTTTTTATATCCTAATTATCGCATATCACTCAAACAATTATGGAAACAAATAAAAAGCATATAAAAACACACTCTATCTTTTAATATCACTGCGGATTATCAAAACTAAAAAGCTCACTCTGTTCGTCATAAGAAAAAAGTTCTGCATATCTTCCCCAAGATACGACAGTATCAATGGTTTCTTTTGCATATTCTTCAGACATATAATCCTCAAGTTCATTTCTAAATCGTGCAGCAGGCGCACTATGCAATCTACGTTCATCAAGAACACGTCTAATAAGATTGACCAATGGAACATACTTTAAAAGATGTTTTGCAAAAAGTATTTTACGAGAGTCTGTATCAAGATTCGCAAATCTTCTTCCTGCTTCTGTTAGTGTAATATCACCTTCATTTAGATTAACTAACTGTAATAATTGAAGAGATTCTCCAATATGAAAAAGCCTATCTGCTTCGAGTTGAAAACTATTTGCTAGATCTGGAAGATCAGCTTTACCATTATATGGAGGAGCTATAATAGCTTCAATAAGCCCCGACAACAAATTTATTGAGACATGTCTCAAAAACATTCCTATTCCTGATCCTGGAGCATTTTCCAGAGGATTAAAACGTTTTTCTTCCTTTTTTGTCATAAGAGCATATATTTTTTCAACAATTTGACGAAATTCAGGAGAAAGACGATTACGTGGATGCGGAATATTAATCAAAACTTCTTCTGCTATTCGACCAGGATTAGAAGAAAAAACTAAAACACGATCACACATCAATACAGCTTCTTCTATATTATGAGTGACCATCAACATAGATTTAATAGGAAGTCGACCTTCAATCCAAAGATCTATAAGATCAGTACGTAAATTTTCTGCAGTCAAAACATCTAAAGCAGAAAATGGTTCATCCATTAATAGCAAACTAGGAAAAACAACTAACGCACGTGCAAAACCAACACGTTGACGCATACCACCTGAAATTTCTGTTATATTCGCAGATTCAAAACCATCCAATCCAATTAAATCTATTGCTGATAATACTCTTTTACGTCTTTCTTCTCTATCTATTCCTCTTGCTTTTAAACCCAATTCAACATTTTCTAATACCGTCAACCATGGGAACAATGCAAATGATTGAAATACTAAACTAATATCTTTTGAAGGAGATGTTATTTTTTTCCCTTTAAAGATAACTTGACCTGAAGATGGGGAAACTAAGCCTGCAATGATACGTAACAAAGTCGATTTTCCAGAACCAGAACGACCTAGTAATCCGACAATTTCACCCGTAGAAACATTAAAATTAACTTTATCCAATACGAGATGATTACCCGACATTTTTTTAAGAAAAAAGCTTTGGCAAATATTTTGGATTTCTAAAAGACAATCAGTCTTAGTAGTAATATTCACTACCATATTCAACTCCAAACATAAATATTAATTATTACGCATGTGACGTGTTCCATATAGACAGAGGGGATGCCATAAAAAACGATTCAGTGCTAAAACAAAGAAACACATTACTAATACACCAAGAGATACTTCTGGAAAGCTTCCTTTTTCTGTAGCTTCTGCAATATAGGCACCTAAACCTATTGTTCTAAGATGTATATCACCCCAACTAGCCACTTCAGCAACAATACTAGCATTCCATGCACCTCCACATGCTGTAATAGCCCCAGTAATATAATAAGGGAAAATTCCTGGAATAATAACATATCTCCACCAACGCCAACCAGTAATATGAAAACTTCTTACTACTTCTTTAAAATCATTTGGAAAAACACTGGCTCCAGCAATAACATTAAATAGAATATACCACTGAGTCCCAAATATCATCAAAAGAGATAACCATATATCAGGATTGAGATGATAATAAAAGACAAAAGAAACCACTAGAGGGAAAAAAACATTAGCAGGGAATGCAGCTAAAAATTGAGCGAATGGTTGTATTTTACTAGCAATATTAGGACGAAAACCAATCCATATACCAATAGGAACCCAAATAATAGTAGCGATAAAAATTAAAATAAGCACGCGTGACATTGTAATACAGCCAAGCCAGAATACATGCATGAAATCATGATAAGTAAAATGATCCGATATATAACCAATAGATTTCCAAGCTATTCCAATAGCAATACTACACACCATTAAAAACCACAAAACATCCATTATGGATGATATTCTCTTGTTGTAATAAATATGGAAACAATCTTCTGGAATATGGAATTGTATTTTTTTAAATATACGAAATATTTTTTTAATATTATTAGATAACGGCAAACAAACATTCCAAGAACTATATCCTATAAAACGCAAAAAATTTGTTTTACGAAATAAATGCAATACCCAAGAATCGGAAGAATATCTTGCTGTAGTTTTTTCAAGGATAAATTTATTTGACCAAGCAATCATAGGACGAAAAAACAACTGATCATATAAAAAAATAACCCCTAACATTGTTAGCATTGCATATAAAACAGCTAATAAATTTCGCTCTTTAATTGCTAATGATATGTAAGAACCAATACCTGGGAGAGGAATAATTGTATCTCCAACTACAATCATTTCAGAAGCCACTACAAAAAACCATCCCCCAGACATTGACATCATCATGTTCCAGACTAACCCTGGAATGCTAAAGGGCACCTCTAAATGCCAAAAATTTTGCCAACCAGAAAGCCTAAAGCTATTAGCTACTTCTTTTAAATCTTTTGGAATATTACAAAGAGATTGATACATACTAAAAGTCATATTCCATACTTGACTAGTAAAAATAGCAAAAATAGCTGCTAATTCAGCACCTATAACTCTTCCAGGATATAAATTCATAAAATAAACAACCGTAAATGTTAAGAATCCAAGGATAGGAACAGATTGCATAACATCTAAAATAGGAATAAGAATCATTCCTAATCTACGATTCTTAGCTGCAAGAGTAGCATAAATAAAAGTGAATAACAGAGAGATAACTATAGCAATTAGCATACGCAAAGTCGTACGTAATGCATATTTTGGCAAAACATTTACATCAAGAGTAATAGGAATAATATCTACAATATCACTCGATACTGTTGTTTCCTGTATACCATGGAATAGAATAACGATTATCCCAACAACCAATATAAACGCTAAAACATCAAAAATATTAGGGAAAGTCTTTTTAGACACAAAAAGTGGCAATATATTGTATATAAAAATTGTTCTTCTCCCTAATTTATTCAATTATATTACTCAAATATGGTTATAATAAATAATTCACGACCAATATATTTATCTAGCAAGAAAATAAAATTTTATTATTTAATATAAAAATAAAAAACATCAAATAGAAGCGATACGATTATAGAAATCATTAACTTATGTTTCACAGAACAAATTAATAAAATTGAAAAAATTATAAAGGAAAACCGGACTTTTTATAAAGCCCGGTCTAAATAATGCAATAAATAGCAATATTAGAATTTCATTCCTACACCAGCAGAGAACATATTCTGAACATGATTAACTTCTTTGAAATATTCAGTTAAACGATATTCTATACGACCAGTGATATTATCAGCTAATATAGCCTCAACACCAACACCAGCTGTTCCACCTAAAGGATAGCTAGCATTATTTCCTGCTAATTTTCTAACAACGTCTATACCAGCAGTACCATATAACAATACGGAATCTACTACTTCATATCCTCCGCGAGCACGCAACGATCCGGATACGCCATTCAAGGTATATGGACGAGCATCAGCTGCGTCTTTAGTTTCAGACTCTACACTAAAAACGTAGCGAACATCTCCTTCAACACCATAAACTATACCATAATCCTGCATATTATATCCAGCATAAACAGCACCTCCTAAACGGTTTTGATCATGATTTGCTTTTGAAAAATCTGTGTTATATAACGCACTTAAACCTGCATATGGACCAACAAAGCTCTGATAAGTAACATATCTATTAGTATAAGCAGTTGGAACTTTCCCACGAGAAGCACTATTATGATGACGATTATATACTACAGCATCAGCAGCATTAACTGAACAGAACGAGGCAAGTGTAATACTAGAAACACCAACAGCTAAAAGGAATTTTTGCATTATATTTTCTCCATGATTAAAAAAGCACATCTTCGAAATAAAGCGATATACCCTACAAGTCACAAGGACCCAAGACCGTCATAGCTCCCATAATTATCTCCAATCGTCAAGAACAAAAGGCAAATACACGATGAAAACTATGAATAAATTATGCATCAAAAACTAATATAATAAACAGGTAAACTATTTATTTATATAATTTTCCGAATGTAAAAAATAATAGTTGCAAAAAAGCAACATATATCTCTTAACTTCAAGAAAACCGCCTTTGACGTATAAACTTTCATAATAACTCAAATACACTATCACTCGATCATCATTATTTAGTTCATAATGTACATATCACTTCATATTCATTATAAAATAAACATTAATGAAATGTTGTAAAAATGTAAATCCCAAAAATATAACTAATATTAACCAATAGTATCTTCATCTTAATATAATGATACATGATAACAAGAAAACTTGATATTTTATTATTATTGTAAAAATATATATAAGGGTAATAGTATATATTAAAACGAATATTGATTCTTAAATTTTATATTAGATGAGAATATTTGTTCTACTTTTAAATAAAAAATATATCTTATTAAAAATATCGATAAAAAATAAAATATGAATATTATACAGACACTTAGCAAAGAAATGCCAGAATGCCCAGGAATCTATCAAATGTTAGATGCTACTGGAAAGGTTTTATATATAGGCAAGGCTTATAATCTTAAAAAACGTATTAAAAATTATATGCAATTGAAAAATCATACGCGAAGAATCATGCATATGATTAGTCAAATACAAAATATACAATTTACTATTACTAAAACAGAATCCGAAGCACTTCTTCTAGAAGCAATAATGATCAAACGCTTGAAACCTCGTTTTAATATATTATTACGCGATGATAAATCTTTTCCTTATATTCTCATAACAGACGAACATAAAATACCAGCACTGTATAAACACAGAGGTGCTCCAGTATTAAAAGGTAGTTATTTTGGTCCATTTGCATCTGTAGAAGCCGTAGATAAAACAATCAGTGCCCTTCAGCGTTCTTTTTTTCTTCGCAATTGTTCAGATAGCGTATTTGGATGCAGATCAAGACCTTGTCTTCTTTTTCAAATTAAACGCTGTTCTGGACCATGTACTGGAGAAATAAGTTCAGAAGAATATATGGAATTAGTCCATAAAACGAAGGAATTTCTTTCTGGTCGTAATAATAATATAAAAGAAGAAATCTCGTTTCAGATGAATCAGGCCTCACTAAAAGAAGACTATGAAACTGCAATTTTACATCGTGATAGGCTAGTAGCACTTTCAAATATCCAAAATCATAGAGATTTAAATTGTAATACGACGATGGATTATTTCTCAATTTATCATGATAGAAACATTGCTTGTATACAAGCTTTCTTTTTTCGCTTTGGACAAAATAGAGGAACCTGTACTTTCTTTTTAAAAACAGATTCCGAATCAACCAATTCACAGATTTTGAGTCATTTTCTTAGACAATTTTATGAAGACAAGCCTTGCCCAGAAAATATTTTGTTATCAGAGGAAGCAGATGAAATAACATTACTTGAAATATCTTTGTCTAAAAAATATGGATATAAAATCAAAATTACGATTCCCAAACAAGGCGAAAAAAGAAAAATAATTGAGCAATCCCTCATAAACGCGCGCAAATCTCATTCACAAAAACTTAATGAAGAGATATCTACTCAAATAGCCATGAAAGATTTTGCAAAAAAATTTTCATTACCATGTATTCCTAAAAGAATTGAAATATATGACAATTCTCATGTTATGGGTTATAGTGCTGTTGGATGTATGGTTGTGGCTGGAGAAAATGGATTTGTACAAAATCAATACCAGAAATTCATTTTTAATCAAGAAGATATAAAGACACAAGATGATTGTGCTATGATTCGTGTGGTATTAGAAAGGAGATTCTCCTCTTTAATTAAGAATAAAGAAAATTTAACTTTTAAATATAAAGAATGCGAATATTCCTTTCCTTCTTGGCCTGATGTAGTTATCCTTGATGGAGGGAAAGGACAGTTATCTGCAGCTAATAGCGTATTTAAAAAATTAAATATTGAAAATCGTATAAAGGTTATCAGCATTGCTAAAGGGAAAAACAGAAATGCTGGGATGGAAAAGTTTTTTGTAGAAAATGGAAGGGAACTTATGTTGCACATGCGTGATCCTGTTCTTTATTTTATTCAACGACTTCGTGATGAAGCACATCGTTTCGCTGTTACTGCCCATAGAAAACGTCGTAAAAAAGCTACTTATAATCCACTTGACGAAATTAATGGTATAGGATCTTTGCGTAAACGTTTACTGCTGCAATCGTTTGGAACGGTTAAAATGATATCTAGATCTTCCCCTGAAGTACTTGCATCAATAAAAGGAATTTCAAAAAAAATAGCTTATAAAATTTATAATCATTTCCATAAAAATACTCCGTATAAATCAACGTGATATACATAAAGTATTTCCTATCCGATGTCCTTCTTCAGAACCTTTAAAATGATTACTTAAGATAAATAAATGGCTAAACGTTCTTATAATATCCCTAACATGTTGACATATGGCCGTATTTTAGTCGTGCCACTCATAGTATTGTGTTTTTTTGTTCAAGAAATAGGAATCTTTGCGATCCCAAATCTTATGCGATGGACAGCTTTATCTTTATTTACCATTGCTTCAATTACAGATTTTTTTGACGGATATCTTGCAAGAATATGGAATCAAACTTCCAATATAGGTCGCATGCTTGATCCTATAGCTGATAAGCTACTCATATCATCAGTTCTACTTTTAATGACGGCAGATGGTACAATTAACCGTTACTCAATATGGGCAGCTATAACAATATTATGTCGCGAAATTCTAGTATCTGGATTACGAGAGTATCTTGCAGAACTCAAAGTTAGCGTTCCCGTTACACGAATTGCAAGATTTAAGACAGCCATTCAAATGATATCTATTGGATTTTTATTAGCAGGACCTTCTTGTAAAGATTTTATACCTTACGTTACCGAAACTGGAATTATCTTACTTTGGATTTCAGCTCTTATGACTATTTATAGTGGCCATGATTATTTTCGAGTAGGAATCAAACATATTGATTATGAAGATTAAAAATATCACTATTAATTACAGAACCACTATAATAAATATTGCGAAATAATATAATCCTTAATAAAGAATATCTTTATCATATTAAATTAAGAAAATTTAAAATAACTTTAGATCTAGTTCTTAGCCTTTAAACTTCTTAAACCTCTTATTTTTCGTACTATCTTGTAAATTTCTAGATGTAAAACTAGAAAATCTATTGTTTTTAAAATCTGGTTTTTCACCATCCAAATATTTTAATTGAATACCCCTATCTAATTTTACAGAACGGCGTAAAAGATCCGCACTATCCGCAGCAACTTCAACAAAAGTCTGATCTGGTTGAACACGAATAGCCCCTATACTATGGCGATTAATACCACTACTACGACATAACATAGGTATTAACCACCTAGCTTCTGCCTTTTGTTTACTTCCCACAGACAAAGAAAACCATGCAGAGTTTTTAAAGTTATCCCTGGAACTTCTTCCAAATTTTGAATTTCTAGAATCATCTCTAAAACGATCTTTACCAGAACTTAAAGAAACAGATCTTATCTCTTCTGGAACACAAAGAGCCGCACGATGAATACGCAAAAAACCAGCTGCTATAGTTTCAGAATCGTGTTTCTCCAATAAAATACTGACCATCTTTTTTTCATCACCTTTAATAGGATCTGACAGTAATGGACTATGAATAATTCTTTGATAATCACGCTCCACTATTGCCTCCACTGAAGGTGTCTGCCCCCAAACAACAGAAACATTAGCTTCTTTAAACAAACGTTCAGCGCGACGTTGCATATTTTGAGGAACAACGAAGATACTAATTCCTTTTCGCCCAGCTCGACCTGTACGACCACTTCTATGAAGTAGATTATCAGCGTTAGAGGATAATTCAGCGTGAATCACTAGCTCAAGATCTGGTAAATCGATACCACGAGCAGCAACATCTGTCGCTATACATACACGAGCCCTTCCATCACGCATTACCTGAAGAGCATTAGTACGCTCTTGTTGGCTTAATTCTCCAGACAAGGCAACAACTTGGAACAAGTGATCTGCCAATACCTTGGTGAAACGCGATACAGATGCACGAGTAGAACAAAATACTATTGCATTTTTTGCATCATGATACCTCAATATATTAACAATAGCATTATCACGATCACTAGACGCTACCAAAACAGCACGATAATCTATATCACTATGTTGTTGGTTATCAGAGACTATATTAACACGTACAGCATCTTTTTGATAGTTCTTCGCTAATACCGTGATAGCAGGAGAAATAGTAGCAGAAAACATTAACATTCGTTTTTTTTTAGGAGAAGAATCCAATATAAATCCTATATCATCACGGAATCCTAGATCAAGCATCTCATCTGCTTCGTCAAGCACTACAGCCTTGAGACGGGACATATTCAAACCTTTACCTCGAATATGATCACATAATCTCCCTGGCGTTCCGACAACAATATGCGCTCCATTTTGCAAATCCCGACGTTCACGATGTAAGCTAACCCCACCAATACATACAGTAACAACAACTCCTGTTTTTGCATAAAGCCATTCTAATTCACGCCCTACTTGTAACGCTAATTCTCTGGTAGGAGCGATTGCAAGAGCAAGGGGAGATCCTGCCGGACCAAAACGATCATTCCCCTCAAGAAGATTTGAAGCTAAAGATAATCCAAAAGCTACAGTTTTTCCTGAACCAGTTTGAGCAGAAACTAAAATATCCCTTTCTTTTAGATCAGGATTTAAAACGGCCTCTTGAACTGATGTTAAATTATCATAACCTCGTTCAGAAAGTGCCTCACCTATAACCTTAGGAATATTTTCAAAAATCTTCATATAGCAATCTTCCAGATTCTAATATCACAGCACTCTAATAATCAATTAATAAAGCAAATATAATCAATTAATAAAGCAAATAAAAATAACAGTCGTTTCAAATTTCAAAAGAATATACGAAAGAACATACTAAATACAACAAATATTCCAGATAAATAATACTTTTGTATCATTTAAAATTAGAACCTAACTGACTATAACCGTCATAGAAAACCAAACGGTCTCACTTCAACAAAAAAAGAGAAGGGAAAAAACAACATAAGTAGTTTATTCCGATAATACAAGTCACAAGAACGATAATCCTTAAGACAATGAATTGATATAAGGCCAAGAACCTACCTATACCCACTCAAATTACCAAATTAAAGGAGGATTCAACAGAAATAATCTCAACATACGATAATCTGCGATAAAAAAGTCAACCACAGTGTCATTTATTATGCTTAGATATATCTCTTTTGTCAATATTATTAAAAAAATATTACACCTATTAAAAAAGACTTATTGTTCATTGCGAAGTGACCCTAAAGAACAAATCTAATTTAATAAAAATTATTTTTCATAGAAAAAATACAATTAAGAGCAATATTTATCAAAAATAATTACTGTAAAGAATAACAGAATCTTTTAATACGCATGCATGCCTCTTTTAAAATAGAATCAGATGTAGCGTAAGAAATACGTATACTTGGACCATAACCAAAAGCAGAACCATGCACTACAGCAACATGTTCTTCTTCTAACAGTTCATTTACAAAATCTAGATCGTCTTTTATAATATTTCCAGAAGGAGCTCTTTTCCCAATCAAATCATTAATAGAAGGATATAAATAAAAAGCACCATCAGGGACAATACAACTTATACCTGGAGTTCCTTTCAATTCGGATATGCATAAATCACGACGAAATTCAAAAATATTTCTGTTTTTAAAAACAAAATCTTTTGAACCATTAAGGGCTTCAACAGCAGCCCACTGTGCTATAGAACAAGCCCCTGAAGTCTGCTGTCCTTGCAGAATGGTCATTGAATTAATCAAATCTAACATACCAGCAGCATAACCAATTCTCAAACCTGTCATTGCATATGCCTTAGATACACCATTAACAACAAGGGTACGCCCATATAAATCTGGCTCAACATTTACAATATTTTTAAACTGACAATTACTATAAATAATATGTTCATAAATATCGTCTGATATAATATAAACATGTGGATTTCTAATCAAAACATCTGCTAAAGCTTTTAATATATTTTTAGAATATACCGCACCTGAGGGATTTGAAGGAGAATTTAGAATCAACCATTTTGTTTTTCTCGTAATAGCTTTCTCAAGCTCCTCTGGAGAAATTTGAAAATTGTCACTTTGTTGAGTATCAATAAAAACAGGTGTACCCCCACAAAGCTCTACCATGTCAGGATACGAAACCCAATAAGGCTTAGGTATTAATACTTCATCACCCGCATTAATAGTGGCCATAAGAGCGTTAAAAATTACATGCTTAGCTCCAGTACCTACTATGATCTGATTTGTATTATAGTTAAGATTATTATCTTTTTTAAATTTTTCAACTATTGCTTCACGAAGATGATGTATACCAGCCACGGCAGTATACTTTGTCTCGCCTCTCTCCATGGCACGCACTACAGCATACTTAATGTTCTCGGGCATACTAAAGTCTGGCTCCCCTGCCGTAAGGCTTAATACTTCAATACCCCTAGAGCATAAATCGCGCGCCTTTTGAGATGCAACAATAGTAGCAGAAGGTTTTACACGAAGGAGAATATTAGAAATAAATGTCATATTTATTTCATTCCTATTATAATCATCATAAATACCAAGAAAAGGAGAAAACGCTATTTATAAATAGAATTCAATCCCCATCCTAGAACAAGAAAACACTGGAGCGGGTAGCGGGAATCGAACCCGCATACTCAGCTTGGAAGGCTGCTACTCTACCATTGAGTTATACCCGCACATAAAAGAAAAATAATTTGGTGGAGGGAGTCGGATTTGAACCGACGTAGGATAAACCAACGGATTTACAGTCCGCCCCCTTTAACCACTCGGGCATCCCTCCTATACAAAATTTTTCGTAATGCAATATCCTTATGACTTCTAAGTTCATAACTGTCAAGACAGCATATAAAAATGATCAAATTCTTATTTGTACAACATACAAATATCCACTAAATCCATACTAAAATAAATCTATAATATAAAAGTATGCTAGCCTTAGTAAAA
The DNA here is from genome assembly GCF_036858155.1 of Candidatus Liberibacter brunswickensis. NCBI lineage: Bacteria > Pseudomonadati > Pseudomonadota > Alphaproteobacteria > Hyphomicrobiales > Rhizobiaceae > Liberibacter > Candidatus Liberibacter brunswickensis. The sequence goes on from NZ_JAAEJX010000008.1 coordinate 36,144, forward strand.
AAATAATTTAAAGGAAAATAAAACTATGGACATAATATCAAAAAAAAATCCTGAGAGCACTTCTTCTCCAAAAGACTCACACTATGCAAAACTGAGAAGAAATTACCGTGATCTAAAAAAAATGAAATCATTCAATAAAAAAGATCAATACTCATCACCAAAAGAAAATCTATTCCTATATGGCATTCATACAGTAAAATCGGCACTCAACAATCCTCAAAGGAAAATATTTCAATTACTAGTAACAGAGAATGCTCTAACACGTTTAGATTGGGATAAAAATTTATCCTATTCGTTTCCTGTTAAGATAGTATCACCAAAAATAATAGACCAATTTGTTGGAAGAGAATCTGCTCATCAAGGAATAGCCTTAGAAACATCCCCATTACTACCTCCAGCACTTGACATAATACAAAATAGCCAGTTACTCATCATATTAGATCATGTAAACGACCCTCATAATATAGGTGCAATATTACGATCAGCTGTCGCATTTGGATGTGATGGTATTATTACAACAAAACGATATAGCCCTACTGAATCAGCTGTACTTGCTAAATCTGCATCAGGCGCATTCGAGCATATTCCATACATTAGAATTGGCAATCTAACTGATGCTTTAGAAAAAATTCATTCCTGGGGATTCCAAACGATAGGACTCTCTTCCGATAGCAAAGAACCATTAGAAAAAGAAATAAAAAAAGGAAAAACAGCTCTTATTTTAGGAGCAGAAGGAAAAGGTTTGCGCAAAAAAACTCAAGAAACTGCAACTTCTATGGCTCACCTAAATATGCCTGGCATAATAAAATCTCTAAATGTATCAAACGCTGCAGCTGTTGCCCTTTATATAACACAAAAACAATTTACCACATAAAAATATAATTTGTATTCTACATTACTATTATAATTCTTAATATAAATAAGTGTTAATTTATATATTTCTTAAAAATATTTTAAATAATTATTTTAAGATCGTTTTATTATCTTATTTATCATATGATTAGGAATATATATAATACACAAATAACAATTGCTAACATTACTAAAAATATAAATTTTATTTTGTTTAGATTTAAAAAATAATCATGTGAAAGCTTCTTACTACATAAAATAAAGTTTACAACTAAAGAATATAAAAGCTCATAATCAATAATAGAGTGTATGTATTACAGTTAAAAAGAGAGCATTATATGGATTTCGAAAAATTTTTCAAAGATCAAATTGACTATTTACATTATGAAAAACGATATCGTGTTTTTACAGAACTTGCATATGAAGAATGTAATTTTCCTTATGCAATTTATAATTCATCCGAAGGATCAAAAAAAGTAACTATATGGTGTTCCAATGATTATCTTGGAATGGGGAAAAATCCAATTGTCATAGATAATGCTAAAAAATCCTTTGAAAAATGTGGTATTGGAGCAGGAGGAACACGAAATATTGCAGGAACAAATTACTATCATGTTATGCTAGAAAAAGAATTAGCAGATCTTCATGGAAAAAAATCTTCTCTTGTATTTAATTCTGGATATATTGCAAACTGGGCAACGATAGGAACACTTTGCTCTAAGATTCAAGACATCGTATGCTTTTCAGATTCTAATAATCATGCTTCTATTATTGAAGGTATTAGTAAAGCACGGTGTAAAAAAGTTATATGGGCTCATAATGACCTTGAAGATCTAGAAAAAAAACTTGCTAAAACTAGCCGTTCTACACCTAAAATTATCATATTTGAATCTGTTTACTCAATGAGTGGGAATATAGCTCCTATTAAAGAAATATGCGATCTTGCAGATAAATATAACGCAATAACCTATATAGATGAAGTACACGCAGTTGGAATACACGGACCTCTAGGAGCTGGAATAGCTGAACGAGAAGGGGTTATGGATCGTATTACAATAATATCAGGAACATTAGCAAAAGGATTTGGTGCATTTGGTGGATACATCGCAGCTTCTGTTAATTTATGCGATTTTATACGCTCTTTTGCTTCTGGTTTTATTTTTAGCACATCTTTACCGCCAGCTATTGCTAGTGCTGCTATCACTTCAATTCAATATATTAAAAAAAATTATGAAAAACGAAAAAAATATTTGGAACGCGTAAGAACAATTCGCAAATCTCTTGAGGAAAAGTCCATTCCTTGTATACCTAATGAAAGTCATATTATCCCGATCATGGTTGGAAATTCTCAAAAGTGCACATGGATTTCGAATATTTTACTCAAAGATTTTGGCATCTATATACAGCCAATCAACTATCCAACTGTGGCAAAAGGAGAAGAAAGATTACGTATAACACTCACTCCTTTACACACCGATTCTGATATAGATCATTTGATTACAAGTATCGAAAATATTTGGAAAAAAATGAACTTATACACCTAATAATTACGAAAATAAAAACATAATCTACGAATATTTTCATCTGAAACACAATACAAAATCTATTTTAATTCTTAATGAAATATTCATTAAATTGGTAAAGTAACAGAAAATAACCAAGACGAAATTTCTTTATCATCTATTAATGGAGAGAGAGCAGTATAAACAAGTCTATGGTAATCGTTGAGCCACTTTTTCTCTTTGCTAGTGAGAAGTTCAACAAGTATTAGATCTCGATTTATAGGACAAAGAGTAATAGTGTCGAATCCAATCATAGGAAGTTCCTCCTCATTAGTTCTTACTAAAGAAGTAACACAAAGAACATTCTCAATACGAATGCCAAAATCATCACGCCTATAGTAACCAGGTTCATTCGAAATAATCATACCCTCTCGAAGAGGTTCTTGATTCATTTTAGAAATTCCTTGAGGTCCTTCATGAACAGGTAAAAAAGAGCCAATACCATGCCCAACTCCATGGGCAAAATCCGCACCTGCTTCCCATAGAAAAATACGTGCCAGAATATCAAGATCACATCCCCTTGTCCCCTGAGGAAATATTACAGTGGAAACAGATATCATGCCTTTTAATACCAATGTAAAATAGTACTTCTTTTCATAATCTACATTACCAATAGCTATTGTTCTTGTAATATCAGTAGTTCCATTTACGTATTGCGCACCTGAATCTAATAACAATAATTCACCTTTTTGCAATAAACGATTACTTTTTGTAGTTACATGGTAATGGATAATAGCGGCATGTAAACCAGAAGCAGCTATCGTATTAAACGCAATGTCACGAAGAGGATTGTACATCTTACAACCTATTTCTTCGCGGCAACTTTCTAATTTATTAACAATATCAATTTCACTAATTTTCTCCAAATTATGACGATCAAACCAAAAAAGAAAATAAACCATCGCAACGCCATCTTGAATATGCGCATCTTTCATACCTTTAATTTCAACTTTGTTTTTAATAGCACGTAACAAAGAAGATGGATCCGAACCTTCGACTATCACACCATTTTCTTGAACAATAATCTTGAAAAGTCTGTAAGGAATCCATTTAGGATCTATAAAAATAGGCATATTTGTTCGAGATAAAGAAATAAGATGTGAATCAATCATATCAATATCTAATACAACAGCTACATCATATAGTGATGCTTTCAATTCTTCATTAATATACTGTTTACAGAAAAAAATTTCAGCTTTGCCATTATCATAAATTATAGCTCTAGATAATGGATATGGTGAACACTGAACATCAAAACCACGAATATTAAAAATCCAAGCAATAGAAGAAGGATCACATATAACAACTGCTGTTACTTTCTTTTTATGAAGAATCTTACAAATATCACGTATCTTTTCTTTAGACTTCACCCCTGCATATTCCATAACTTGCATTTCAATCTTACGATATAATGGATGAGGACGATCTTTCCATAAAGAATCAATGGGATTATATGGAAAATCAACTATTATCCCCCCTATTTTATCTAATGATTTTTGTATCAAACCTACTTCAAAAGGCGAATGTAAGCGTGAATCCAATCCTAAACGAAGTCCTGCTGAACCATGTGATGATATCCAGTTATAAAGAGATTCAACAGCAATATTCTTTATCGTAAATAATTTAGTATCTACTTCTTGCTCTACTTGAATGATGTAACGTCCATCTATAAAAATAAAAGCTTCTTCGCGCAATATAATAGCTATCCCTGATGATCCCGTAAAACCAGAAATCCAAGCAAGCCTTTCAGAACCTTTATCTACAAACTCGCCCCTATATTCATCTGCACGAGGAACAAGAAATGCATCTATATCCAATGAATCAAAATAACATCGAAGATTGTGGACTCTTTCAAATGTTTTGCGGGAAGATGATTGAACATCAAAAGACTGAAACATATTTTTCCTACCGAATTTATTTAATAATCTCTATAAGAACAAAAAAATATTGTACGGAAAATTCATACAAAACATTGCTAATAAATAAAATCAACCATTGATGTACAAACAATTCCTTAACTTGTTCGGGAACAAAATTGATAGTATCATTGATAAAGTTCCTTGATTAATAAATTTATCATCAAACCATCTTAACTTAGTACCAATCTATCGTATCTACTACATATCAATATAAAAATTTTATTTTTGAGATAATATTTGATTATATTTTTCATTGTTACCTAAAAACATAATGCGATTTTTGTATATTTCGGAATACTACCGATAAATTACTTTCTTCTTATCTCTAATTTCTAATTATTCTATCAATAGAAATAATATGTAATAAAAATGTTGTTTATAGATACTTTGCTTAATAATTTTTTTATTCCTTAAAATCCATTGAAAATGAATTTTAAGGAAAATAAACATCAATCTTTCATACATGAAAGTTACTTTTCCCAAAATAATATAGACCATAAAGTGTTATAAATTTAAATAATTATATTTCATTTCGGAAGTAAATTATTAACTGATTTTTACTATTGTTATCTGGTAAGAGAAAATTAACCGTAGTGGCAAACATGAAATTTTCAAATAAAAACAAACCGAATTGGCTAGATGATAAGAAAGATGATCTAAAATCTTTCCTTCCGCAATGGCACGAGGCATTTCTACTTAGTCCTAACGTACGTTTTACACGTACACCTGAAAATGATCTCAATAGATATCGTAATAGTCATGCATCAAAAAAATCAAATGGAAAAAGTTCTATTGATGCTTATATTCAAAAAAAATCTACTGAGGAATCTCTTAACTCTACTAGCTCTCTAGCTCATTTAAAAAGCGAATTTATGATGAGAAGAAATGTTATTGAAGATAAACCCAATCCAGAAAATAAGTCTTGCAAGTTACATCTTGTACAAGAAAACTTATCTTATCCTGATGAAGAGGTTAAAAAAGAGAACATTATATTATCTTCAAAAGATGTAATAAAATCAGAGATGGCAAAAGATATCCTAAATACAAATCCTGAAATAATTTCTTGGCTATCAGATTTTGCTTTTTTTGAAGGATTATACACGTCATCTAATTCTATTCTATCATTAAATGATAATCAGCAACATATATTATCTCAAAGCAATGAATCAAATAATGCAGAGATCATTCCACATATGTTTAAAAAACAAGATGACTTCTATAATCAAAAAACAAAGAATAATCATTATTATAACGATAGTATAAGTTATAAAAAAGAGGAATATCCTATCAAAACTCTCCATAATCTATCTTCATATTATAAAGAAAATACTGATGATATTTTTCAGAAAACTTCAAAAAAAGTTGCTGCCAGACAAGGACAATATGAACAACCATGTTCATCTTTTCTGCATACACACTCGAATATGAACTTGCAAAAAATAACTCCTGAATATTTGAAAAAAAACGCTGGATTTCTAGAAAACATCTTAGAAGAATTCGGAATTAAAGGAGAAATTATCAATGCAAATCCTGGCCCTGTAGTAACCTTATATGAATTTGAACCAGCGCCAGGCATCAAGTCCTCTAGAGTTATATCATTAGCAGATGACATCGCGCGTTCTATGTATTCTTTATCTGCTCGTGTTGCGGTTATCCCTAAGCGTAATGCCATAGGAATTGAACTTCCAAATGAGACTAGAGAAACTCTTTACCTTCGTCAAATAATCGAATCTGAATCTTTCTCAAATTCTAAAGCTAATCTACCTTTATGCCTTGGAAAAACAATCGGCGGAGAATCTGTCATAGCCGATCTAGCGAATATGCCTCATATACTTGTCGCAGGAACTACTGGATCTGGAAAATCCGTTGCTATCAATACAATGATTATTTCTTTGCTATATCGTCTACATCCTGATGAATGTCGAATGATAATGGTAGATCCTAAAATGTTAGAATTATCAGTTTATGATGGCATCCCTCATCTTCTTACTCCTGTTGTTACAGATTCTAAAAAAGCTGTACTGGCATTGAAATGGGCAGTACGTGAGATGGAAGATCGATATCTAAAAATGTCTCAGCTTTCTGTGCGTAATATTAAAAGCTACAATGAACGTATTTCTAAAATGAATACCCCAAAATTACAAGAAAACGATCATATTAAACCTATGCCTTATATTGTCATTATAGTTGATGAGATGGCAGATTTGATGATGGTTGCTGGAAAAGAAATTGAAGGAGCAATTCAAAGGTTAGCACAAATGGCAAGAGCCGCAGGCATCCACTTAATTATGGCTACACAAAGACCTTCAGTAGATGTGATCACTGGTACAATTAAAGCAAATTTCCCAATAAGAATTTCTTTTCAAGTAACTTCAAAGATTGATAGTCGCACAATATTAGGAGAGCATGGTGCTGAACAACTTCTTGGACAAGGAGATATGCTTTACATGTCAGGAGGAGGACGTATCCAGCGCGTACACGGCCCTCTAGTATCTGAAATTGAAATTGAAAAAATTGTTCAACATTTAAAAAAGCAAGGAAGTCCTGAATATCTTAATACTGTTACCGCCAACGCTGATAAGAACAAAAATAATTTTGATTCTGATGCAAAAAAAGAGCGTTCCGATCTATACGAAAAAGCAGTAGATCTCGTAATAGATAATCAACGTTGTTCAACTTCTTTTATACAACGTCGACTACAAATTGGATATAATCGCGCTGCATTGTTAGTTGAACGTATGGAACAAGAAGGATTAATAAGCAAGGCAGATCATGTTGGAAAAAGAAATGTTTTTTCTGAAAAATTCATCTCAAAATGATATAATTATCCTATAAAAACCAAATATAATATCGTATTATTGAATGTAAAAATAACAGAAATTCTATTGAAATAATAATTTTACTACGCTTAAGGAGTTCCCTTTATAAAATTTCTAGTAAACTAATAATCAAATAGTTAAGAACTTATAATGATAGTTATGAGTAAAATTAATAATATATATTGCCCAATAATATTATTTGTTTTTATAGAACATGAAATAAAAAATCATAGTAGGTTGTATAATAAATTTACTACTATCCTAAACATTAAATAATTAGAAATTTTTTAATATTTATTTTCACAAGTAATGCAAATGTTTAAAAAAACTATATTTTTAATTACTATTACCATAGCATTTCAATCAATGGCCTTTGGTAGTGAAAAAATTTTAAATCAAAAAGAAATGAATAATGATGCAGAAAATACTTATAATATTGCAAAAGAAGAACTGAAGGTAATGTATGAGAAAGTTCTAAGCAAGATTAAAGATCATCAAAAAGAATTATTTGAAAAATCACAAAATGTATGGAAACAATACAGTGATTCTGAATGCAATTTTGCTTCTTTTGGATTCAAAAAAGGATCATCTGTGCCAATGGTTTATGCGAATTGTCTGCATGATCATATCATTAAACGAAACGAGCGACTAAAATATTACCTTACATGTCCAGAAGGAGATTTAAATTGCCCGTTTATAAATAATTAATAATTGGATGGAATTAATTTGTAATGTCATTTGTTTTATTTAATTAAAACTGATCTATTTTTTCACTGGTTAGTACGATCAATAATTTTTTCGTAGTTAAGAAGTAGCACAATTTGTAACCTTTAAGTTCAATAATAGAACGACATATCAAAAAATAAATCGATTACTAAGAAGAACAAGACCCAATCTAAACTTAGAAAAAAATTATTAAAATATCAAATACATATCGCGGATAAGTAAAAGTTCCAAATATCAAGAAAGAAATATATTGCCAATCTTTATGTTAGAATTAATGTTTAATGCCAAACTTACCTATTAAGTAATGTTGCTCAAACATTCAACATCCATACAGATCATAAACGTTGGACACATAACTCTTGATTATATTGAAAACAAAAATCATCCCATGTTTCAACCATATGTGCAGGTAATGGTGCTGTTATTCGCAATCTACCTCCTGCGGGATGAGGTAAATCTATATAACGAGCATGAAGATATAATTTATTTTGGATATTACCAATAAAATCTCTTTTAGAATTAATGGAATACTTTTTATCTCCTACAATTGGATAACCTATATGAAGTGCATGAACACGCAATTGATGTGTACGCCCTGTATAAGGCTGCATTTCCAACCAGCAAAACTTTTGCGCAAAACAATCCATGACTCTAAAATAAGAAATTGCATAATTAGCTCCCTTCTCATTTTTTTCTACTACACGTACACAATCTCCTCCAGGGTTACTTTTTTTTAATAACCAATTGGAAACACATTTTTTTTTATCTTTAGGAATTCCCCAGACAAGTGACCAATATATTTTCTGAATCTTACGCATTCGAAAAGCTTCCGTAAGGATTTGAGCTGCAGTACGAGTACGAGCTACTACTAATATGCCAGAAGTTTCTCGATCTAATCTATGAATAAGACGTGGTTTTTGACCTCTATAATCTGTCCAAGATTGCAAAAAACCATCAATATGATTTACAATGCCAGATCCTCCTTGAACAGATATTCCTGCGGGTTTATTGAATACATAAATTTCGCTATCTTTATATAATAAAATGCTTTTTAAAAAATCCGAATGTGTCGATTTATTAATAGACAAATCATATTCTTTTGTTTCTTTTGATATATAATTTATAGAATTAACAATGGGTGGAATTCGTATTACTTGTCCAGATTGAATTCGATCATTAGATTTAACACGCTTTTTATCCAATCTTATCTGACCAGATCTTAAGATTTTTTGGAGATTTACAAAATTAATATGCGGATAATGATTCTTAAACCAACGATCAAGACGCATATTTTCTTCGTCTTTTTCAACTACTATATACTTAACATATGTCATCAAAGACATTACCTTACTCCAATGAGATCAATTTTTTATATAACTTCAATCAATCCCAATTTTTTCATAAATCAGCAAAAAAAATAATGTTTTAATAATATATTTTTTTATAAATTATAACTATTTACCGAAGATCACAAAACGTTATACTATGACTATGTTTGTACTAGCACATATATCGGATATTCATCTGAGCTATCCCCCAACTTTTTCAGAATTATCCCCCAAACGACTTGTCGGATTAGCAAATTGGCACTTTAATAGGAAAAGATACTTCTCTAATTCAACTGCTATAATGTTAATTAATGATATTTTATTACATAAAGTTGATCATATTTCAATTACAGGAGACATTGTAAATTTTACATGTAAAAGAGAAATATCTGCCGCTACCCATTGGCTAAAAAGCATTGGTAAACCTCATGATATATCAATTGTTCCAGGAAACCATGATGTTTATGTAATAGGATCACAAGAAAGATCTTTGAGTGAATGGAAAAACTATATAACAAGCGATTCTTGTTTATCAGATTCCAAAAAGAAAAAATTATTTCCTTATTTACGCATACGCGATAACATTGCTTTAATTGGATGTTCAACAGCAATAGCTACCCCACCTTTTACTGCTAATGGATACTTTGGACAAGAACAAGCTGATGACACATCTAAACTTTTACGAAAAGCAAAAAAAGAAGGTCTGTTCCGTGTTATTATGATGCACCATCCCCCTATTTTAGGTACGATATCTGTATGCAATCGTATGTTTGGCATTAAAAGATTTAAAAAGATGATTTGGGATGAAGGAGCAGAATTAATACTTCACGGTCATACACATCTTAATAGCCTCTATTGGATGAATAGCTATAAAAAATTGATACCTGTTGTAGGAATAGCATCAGCTTCTCAAAAAATAAATACCGACAAACCGCAAGCATCTTACAATCTTTTTTACATTGAAAAAAAACATGAGTGTTGGAAAATAATAAGAGAAAGATACACTATCTCACCAGATTATCTCAGCATACAAAAAAAATGTTCAGATATTTTTTCATGATAATATTGATTTATAAAATAATGGCGTGTACCGTGCTGAGTATATGATAGATAACGATTAAATAAATCTACAAGAAGTCCTGATTGAAATTAAAATTATGAAGATAACTCTAGTGTGAGTAAGTAGTACTTTTATATGAAAATCATCTTCTAATATTAGGTTGTAATTAAATCTCACGAAATCATTAAAATCATCAATCGGTATTTAATTATATGTCAGGTTATTAAAATAATCATATATTGAATCATAGTAAATTAAATTAAACATAAAAAAATGCCACTAATATTGAACAATAATATCCCCATGAAAATTTCATTACTAGCTAATAGTTCAGCAGTAGGAAGAATAGATAGATGGTTATCTGTTAATGTAGAAAAAAAATTTTCAAGATCTTATGTTAAAACGCTCATACTAAATGGATATATAAGCATTAATGGAATAGTTTCCACAGATCCAAGTAGAAAAGTTGTTCCTGGGGATAGTTTCTTTGTTAATGTTCCTGAAGCACAAAAATTGAATATGGATCAAGAAAATATCCCTCTTGATATATTATATGAAGATAATGATATAGTTGTTATAAATAAACCAGCAGGTCTTGTATCACATCCCGCACCTGGTAATTGGACGGGAACTTTAGTCAATGCTCTTCTTTATCACTGTAATAATAATCTTTCTAGTATAAATGGAATAAAGCGTCCTGGTATTGTTCATAGACTAGATAAAGATACGACAGGAGTAATGGTGATTGCAAAAAACGATCTTGCGCATCAAAAACTTTCAGAACAGTTTGCTGATCACGGGAAAAACATGGGATTAAAACGTTCTTATTATGCAATGGTATGGGGAATACCATCCCCAGATTCTGGAATCATTAATGCTCCTCTAGGACGATGCAAATCAAATCGAATACGACGTGCTGTAAAAAGAACAGATGATAAAACAGCAGATAAAGCTATAACTCATTATAAAATAGTTGAAACCTATAATAAAAATTCTAATTTTGCAGCATCATTGTTAGAATGTCGCTTAGAAACAGGTAGAACACATCAAATTCGTGTGCATATGGCTTATAAAGGAAATCCACTAATTGGTGATATTTTATATGGAAAAGGGTTTAAAACAAAAGAAAATATCGTTAACCAAAATGTAAAAAATGCCATTTTATCACTTGCAAGACAAGCATTACATGCGTATCATCTATCTTTTGATCATCCTTCTAAAAATCAGGTTATGAGCTTTAAAGCACCTATTCCTGAAGATATGTTAACTGTGATCCGCGAATTGCACAAAAAATAAGATGTTTTATCTATAATCTTTTTTATTCTTATAAAAAATTAATTTTCTAGTCAAATAAAGATAATATTATTTTATAAAAAGTGTATTCTATAGATATCAATCATGATATTAGTGAAAAATAAAGAATACTTTACATAAAAAAGGCAAATAGTCTCATGAACCGAAGAAACATGACTATAATAACAGATGGTGAAATTGGACTCAGTCGCTATATTCGCGAGATACAAAAAATTCCTATGCTGGAAAAACAAGAAGAATATATGCTTGCTAAAAGATATCACGAACATAACGATTTAAATGCTGCCCATAGGTTAGTAACAAGCCACCTCCGTCTTGTTGTAAAAGTTGCAATGGGTTATAGAGGCTATGGATTACCTATTAGCGAAGTAATTTCTGAAGGTAACGTAGGTCTGATGCAAGCAGTTAAAAAATTTGATCCAGAACGTGGTTTTCGTCTTGCTACATATGGAATGTGGTGGATAAAAGCTGCAATGCAAGAATATATTTTGCGCTCATGGTCATTAGTAAAAATAGGGACTACAGCCAATCAAAAACGTCTTTTCTTTAATTTGCGACGTTTGAAAGGACAGTTACAAGAAACAACTGATACAAACTTAAAGCCAGAACAAGTTGTTGCTATTGCTAATAAACTTAATGTTTCAGAATCAGAGGTAATTGCCATGAACTGTCGTTTATCTGGTGATGAATCTCTAAATGCTCTTATAAATTCTTCAGATAAAGAATCTAGCCAATGGCAGGATTGGCTTGTATATGATCACGATGGACAAGAACAAGTACTTATCGAAAAAGAAGAACTTAAAAATCGTCGTAATATGCTAATGCGTTCTATGTCTATATTAAATACTCGAGAAAGAAGAATTTTTGAAGCGAGACGTCTAAAAGAAAATCCTATTACACTTGAACATTTATCATCAGAGTTTGAAGTAAGTCGTGAACGCGTACGACAAATAGAGGCACGTGCTTTTGAAAAAATAAAAGAAGAAATACAAAAACAAACAGCGTTATCTTGTCCATCATCCACTATAAAAACCAATATAGAGAAAAAATAAAATCAGTAATAATAAGATATTACAATAGTCATTTTATGATAAAAAAAACCTATTTTTTAAATCTATTTTCCCACTGCATGATTGCAGCTTTGAAGATATCTGTACCTACTTGTCCTTTATCTATAGTCAATATTACTTTCTGACCACTACGATAAGTAATAGGAATATCTATTAATAGAGATTCTTCTAGAATTTTAGAATTTTTAAAGAAGTCTTCTGCAGAAGACTTTAAAGAAATCAAATAAGAATTCTTGGAAATCATAAAAATATTAGAATCTATAAAAACACTTGGACTATTTTCTGTCCTTCTCATAGAGATTTGTCGCAAGTCTACGACAGAGTCTTGGCTTCCTTGAGGAAAAGAAAAATCTATCTCCATTATATGAGTAACAGATAAAGATATATCATGATTACATTTTAGAATAAAAGATGCCGAAAATGCGTTATTGATTATAGGAATATACCCCTTAACAATCAAGCCTTTCGCTCCTTGGGGTTGTTCTTGTTGTAAGGACCATAGTATTTTACCTGATAAAACTGAAGATCTACCTTTACCTTTATTTATAAAAACCTTACTTTCCCCTGTAAGAGAACTTACTTCTTCTATTTTTTTTCTCTCTAATGGAGGTGTAATAACTTCATTTTTATCTATGTGGTTTTTAAACATAATATTACTAATATTAGACGAACTATCCGCCGAAACAGTAGAAGGACCCATATCAACTTCAGAACCGTCCTCTAATAATCTACGTGTGATTTTAGGGCGAATATTTGATAAAACATTTTTATTGTCATAAATATCTTTATTTAATGATTTTCTACTTAAAAAGTTAGTGACACTAACTTTAGTCTTTATCAAAAAATATGATAATCCCATTGTCATAATTATTAATACAATCAAAAATATAAAATATTTGAAAAAATTACGTTCTGATATTCCCGAGTAAAAATATGGCAATTTACGTTTTATATTAATAAAATAATTCTGTACTGAAGAAAAAATTGAATTAGATGAAGAAGAAAACCTTCCTAATAAATTAGCCCTTCTAAAACAACTTTTATCATGTTCAATAGCCGTAAACGGGAAAATCGATGGGTTATATCTTTGTTGTGCATTGACTGGAAAACTCAAAATATCTCTTAATCTACAAGAAAAATGTTTTGATGAAAGAATAGTTCCCACTTCATTTTTCACTTTAGAAGACAAAATTGAAGATGTCTGCTCATTTTTATTATCATTCAAAGAAGAAGAATTGGTTATTAAACGAGATTTAATAAAAACATTCTTCTTACAAGTAGAATCATTTTTTTTAGAGATTACTAAACCCTTATTATCATTTACAGAACAAGATAATTTTTTATTTTGTTCTTCTACTTGTATAATTGCTGTCTCTAACTTATTAAATTGACGTTCTAATATCTCTTTAGGAGGACGGGGAGTAATGGATTCTAAGCGACGAGATACTGACTGCCGAGCGCGTTCATATATATGAAAACGCATTTCAGGAGTATTCTCAGGCAAATTATCAACAGCACGCTGAATTACTAATACAAAATCCACCATTTATCACATTTCTACTATCTTAATGTATCAAATACAAAATAAATAAATACTAAAGAGTATAATTATCGAATGGGTTAGAGATAATCATAGTATTTTCTCTTTCTGGACCAACGGATAACAAAGCTACAGGCACTTCCAATACCTCCTCTATTTTTCTTATGTAACTCTTTGCTTTTTCAGGAAGATCAGAAAAAATACGAATTCCAACAGTAGACTGCTTCCATCCCTCTAACATCATATATATAGGCTCAAAATGAGTATGACATATAGAATCATCTGGCAAAAAATTTACTTCACAACCATCTATCTGATATCCTATACAAATTTTCAATTCATCAAGACCATCTAGAACGTCAAGTTTTGTCAATGCTATACCTTTAACACCATTAATAATAACAGAACGACGTATTGATACTAAATCCAACCAACCACAACGACGTTGTCGATTAGTTACTGTACCAAATTCTTTTCCAACTTTTTTTAAAAAATCACCAACTTCATCTTTTAATTCAGTAGGAAAAGGCCCCTCACCAACGCGTGTTGTATAAGCTTTTACAACACCAAGAACATACCCTATAGAATCAGGAGCAACTCCAGATCCAATAGCCGCCTGTGCAGACATTGTATTTGATGATGTAACAAAAGGATAGGTGCCATAATCATTATCCAATAAAAAACCTTGCGCTCCTTCAAAAAGAATACGCGCTCCTTTACGAAATTTACGCTCAAGAAAAGACCAAACAACATCCATAAAAGGAAGAATTTTGTCTCTTGCATACATTAATTCTTCCAATATCGTTTTACACAACACTTCTTTTTCACCAAAAGAAAGTCTTAATGCATTATGATGCAATAATAATCGTTCAATTTTTTCTGAAATATTATCTATATCGGTGAGATCCATCACTCGAATAGCACGTCTTCCAACTCTATCCTCATAAGCTGGACCGATACCTCTTTGCGTTGTTCCTATATGAGTTCCATGACAAGAAAGCATGTTTTCTCGCAACATATCAAGATCTCTATGTACAGATAATATTAGGGATGCATTATTGGCAATACGTAAATTATTAGGAGTAACACAAATTCCTTGATTTGATAAACTTTCGATTTCATATACAAAATAATGCGGATCTATTACCACACCACTGCCTATAATAGATATCTTATCAGGACGCACTATTCCAGAAGGAAGAAGAGATAATTTATAAATAACATCATTTATTTTTAAAGTATGACCAGCATTATTTCCTCCTTGAAATCTCACAATCACATCAGAATTATCTGAAAGCCAGTCCACAATCTTTCCTTTGCCCTCATCACCCCACTGCAATCCGACTACCACTACATTTGCCATTAAGAATCTCTTTCTTTTATTATATAATCCAAAAACAATTCATAGTAATAAAGATAATTTCTACACTTTCATCTAATCACAAAAAATCGAGATATAAAATGTTAATAAGTTAATGTTTTAATTTAACTTTATATCCATATTTATTTCCCTGACAAAATAATTAACTTATCTAATCATCAAATATAATTAATTTAATAAAGATATACAAATTATTGTAAAGATCGCAAAAATGATCTACAACGAAAATTATTTTGTAATATAGTACTTGTTGTTTTTAAAAAAAATTTATGCTTATATGGGATGATTTAAAAAATGTGCGCGGGTGTGGCGGAACTGGTAGACGCGACGGATTCAAAATCCGTTTTTGGTGACAAAGTGTCGGTTCGATTCCGACCATCCGTACCATTATGCTAGTTTTATTTTTAAATGACAAAAGATATATTTTTATATTATTTTTTGTAAAAGTATTAGACGGAAAGACAATGTAAATTTTGTGTTTAACACGTAATAAAATATTTAAGAATGATGTTTTTATAAGTAAGTTACTAATCTATAACCGCAAGTTAAATTATAAGCTAAAATTATTCTCATATAAATCGAAATAAGGACATAGAAACGGGTTATTGACTATAATATTATCCATCTATAATACCTTACAAGAATAAAATCTACGTAATTTGACTACGCAAATAGGATAAATCTAATAATAATTGTTGCATCTGAGATCTTTGATCCACGTCAAAGATGTTATCAAGAGAAGAACGAGCTTTATTGATACGATTATCTAATTCTTGAAGACAAGTTTCATCCATCAACAAAATATTCTCACTTAAAACTGTACAGCGATACGGCATTATATCGCAAATACCATCAATTATTACATACTGATGACAATCTTCAAAATTAAGACCTACCTTAATAATTCCAGCCCTTATTGTAGTCAAAGTATAATCATGACCTATGAGAACTGTCATATAACCAGACTCAGAAGGCAATTGAACAGACTTAACTGTACCAGAGAAAAAACACATTTCTGGCGACACTAATTCAAAATGCAAAGCTTTTACTAAAGACATAATATCCCATATAAAATCTAAAAAAAAATTTAAATTGTCTTAGCTTTTTGTACAGCCTCGTCTATTGATCCAACCATATAAAATGCAAGCTCTGGTAAATGATCATAATCACCATTTACCAATCCTTTAAATCCTCTGATTGTCTCTTCTAAAGAAACAAATTTACCTGGCAATCCCGTAAAAGATTCGGCAACATGAAACGGCTGTGACATAAATCGTTCTACCTTACGTGCACGAGCAACAACTAACTTATCTTCTTCTGAAAGCTCATCCATCCCAAGAATTGCAATAATATCTTGTAGAGATTTATACCTTTGTAAAATTTCTTGAACTCTACGCGCAACCTCATAATGCTCTTCTCCAACAATATCTATTTCCAGAATACTAGAGTTTGAATCAAGTGGATCAACAGATGGATAAATTCCTTTTTCCGATATCTGACGTGACAAAACAGTTGTCGCATCAAGATGTGTAAAAGACGCAGCAGGAGCAGGATCTGTTAAATCATCAGCCGGAACATAAATAGCCTGTACAGAAGTAATAGATCCTGTCAAAGTAGTTGTAATACGCTCCTGCAGTTCTCCCATTTCAGAAGCAAGAGTGGACTGGTATCCCACTGCAGATGGTATGCGCCCTAATAAAGCTGACACTTCTGAACTTGCCTGAGTAAACCGAAAAATATTATCTACAAAAAAAAGAACATCCTGTCCCTGATCTCGGAAATGTTCAGCTACTGTTAAACCAGTCAAAGCAACTCTTGCACGAGCACCTGGAGGTTCATTCATTTGACCATAAACCAGTGAACACTTAGACCCTACAGCAGAACCATTATTCTTGCTTGGATCAACATTAACTTTTGAATCAATCATCTCGTGATACAAATCATTGCCTTCACGAGTACGTTCACCTACACCAGCAAAAACAGAATAACCACCATGTGCCTTCGCAACATTATTAATTAATTCCATAATTAACACCGTTTTCCCTACACCTGCACCACCAAATAATCCTATTTTACCTCCCTTTTTATAAGGAGAAATTAGATCTATAACTTTAATGCCTGTTATAAGAATACTAGCATCTGTAGATTGCTCTGTATATAAAGGAGATGGTTGGTGGATAGCACGACTATATGAAGATACAATAGCACCTTGATCATCAACTGGCTCTCCTATTACATTCATAATACGACCTAAGGTAGACTCTCCAACGGGAACAGTAATCTGAGAACCAGTATCAATTACAAGATCCCCCCTACTCAAACCATCAGTCCTATTCATAGCAATACATCGGACTGTTTTTCCCCCTAAATGTTGAACTACTTCAAATACGACACGAGGATCTTTATTGCTTGTTTCTAGAAATCCAAAAATTAGTGGCAAGGAATCTACAAAAACAACATCCACAACAGCTCCCATAATCTGTTGTATTTTTCCAACATTCTGGGCCTTTGCCTTAGTAATCATAATAATATTCTCTCTCTTCTTTCCCTCATTTCTTACACAGCTTCCGCACCCGCAATGATTTCAATAAGCTCGGTAGTGATACGCATTTGACGCTGACGATTATATGATAAAACTAAATCATCAACTATACGATCAGCATTACGAGTAGCATTATCCATAGAAGTAATCCTTGATCCTAATTCACTAGCTTTACTATCTAAAATGATCCAAAATATTCGAGATGAAATAATCTGCAACAAAATTTTTTCAATCATCGACAACAGATTAGGTTCATAACGATAAATCGATAAATTTTCTTTTGTTTGATCTTTTGAATCCTGATCTAAACTTATTGGAATTATCTTTGAAATAATAGGAATTTGCTGCATAATTGATTTAAATTCTGAATGTATACAAAAGCATTTATCAAAGACGTTATCTGTAAAAAGAGAAACGATCTTGCTTGCAATACCATTTGCTTGAACAAAACTTATTTCTCCTTTAGGGGATAATTCTACATAATCAACAATCATAGAAGAAAATTCTTCATGCAATCCTTCATATCCTTTTCTTCCTATAATAAACAGTTTGATATTTTTATTATAAGAAATAAATTCTCTTATACGATCTCGAGTAAAACGAATAATCTGATAATTAAAACCACCGCATAATCCTTTTTCTGCTGTAAAAACAACAATAAGATATACCTTGTCCCTACCGGCACCCCTTATCAAAGGCGAGGGATATTCTTGAAAAGACTCGCTGGAAATGCATTTTATAAAAGATTCTTTTATACGAGATTGGTATTTAGAAGCATTATTAATAGAATCTTTTGCTTTACGCAATTTAGTGACAGATATCAACTGCATAGCTTCAGTTATTTTCTGAGTCTCTTTTACAGAATGTATGCGATTTTTCAATTCTTTTAGAGAAGACATGATCTAATTTTACCCAAACCTCAGTTAAAATATTTTAAAAAAACTTCTATTTCATTGATTAGATTATTACGAATATCATCAGTTAAGACTTTTTGTTCTCTAATATTTCCTAGGATATCTTTAGATGAAACACGCATATGAGCTAAAAAATCCTTCTCAAATTTACCTATCTTAGATACCTCAACTTCATCAAGGTATCCATTTATAGCAGCAAATATCATAACCACTTGTTCCTCCATTGATAATGGGGAAAACTGCGGTTGTTTTAAAATCTCCGTTAGCTTTTCACCTTTACTCAAAAATTTTTGGGTAGAAATATCAAGATCAGAAGCAAACTTTGCAAAAGATAATATTTCACGATATTGAGCTAAATTTCCTTTTACAGAACCTGATACCTGCTTCATAGCCTTAACTTGAGCAGCAGATCCAACACGAGAAACAGATAATCCAATATTAATAGCTGGACGAATTCCACGGTAGAAAAGTTCTGTTTCTAGAAAAATCTGCCCATCTGTAATGGAAATAACATTAGTTGGAATATAAGCAGAAACATCATTAACCTGCGTTTCTATAACAGGTAGTGCTGTAAGAGATCCTGCTCCCAATGCATCCGACATCTTTGCAGCTCTTTCTAATAAACGAGAATGCAAATAAAAAACATCACCTGGATAAGCTTCTCTGCCAGGAGGACGGCGCAATAAAAGAGATATCTGACGATACGCAATTGCATGCTTATGCAAATCATCATATGCAACCAAAGCATGTCTTCCATTGTCACGGAAATATTCACCCATAGCACATCCTGTAAAAGGTGCTAAAAGCTGCATTGGAGCAGGATCAGAAGCAGAAGCCACAACTACAATAGAATAACTTAACGCACCTCTTTCTTCCAATTCTTTAACAAATCGAGCGACTGAAGAGCATTTCTGACCAATAGCTACATAAATACAGTATATTTTATCTTTATCTGATCCATTTTCATGCGCATACTTCTGATTTAAAAAAGTATCTAAAATAATCGATGTTTTTCCAGTTTTTCGGTCACCAATTATTAATTCACGCTGACCACGGCCTATAGGAATAAGTGCATCAATTGTTTTAATACCTGTTGATAAAGGTTCACAAACAGACTGACGTTGTATAATTCCTGGTGAATCTATTTCAACACAAGATCTTTGACTACACTTAATCGAGCCTTTACCATCAATAGGATTACCAAGAGCATCTACAACACGCCCTAATAATTCAAAACCAACTGGCACATCAACAACACGACCTGTACGCTTTACAATATCTCCTTCTGAAATTTCTTTACAAGAACCAAGAATGACAACACTTACATTATCGAATTCCAAATTGAGTGTCAGACCATAAATTCCATTGGGAAACTGAACCATTTCTCCGGCTTTGATATTATCAAGGCCATAAACACGCGCAATACCATCTCCAATAGAAAGTACACGCCCTATCTCAGAAAATTCAGAAACATCCTTAAAATCTTTAATTCTTTTTCTTAAAATATCAGAAATTTCTGCAGCATGGATATCCATTAATCGACCTCTTTTAATATAAAACCAAGATTCAATAATTTCGTACGCAAAGATGCGTCAATTTGATGAGAACCAATCTCCACAATAAAACCACCAATAAGCGCCGAATCCTCTATTATATCCAGTATAATACTTTTACCAACCTTCTTCTCTAAACATTCTATTAGCTCATTCTTCTGATGCAACGATAAACTACTGAACGTCCTAATAGAAGCCACAATTTGATTTCGATAATACATACAGACATCACGAAAAGACTTTACTATCATAGGTAAAATCGACAACCTTCCATTATAAACTAAAACCCGTAAAAAATTTTTTGTCATATCACAAAAACTGGATTTTTTTACCAAATCATCTATAACCAAATACCGATCTTTCATAGAAAAAACTGGACTGTTAACAAAAAACCTGAAATCGGAAGATTCTACAATAAGCTTCTCCAAACGCGACAAATCATCTGAGACTATTTCTAGAATATTTTCTTCATTAGATACAACAAACAAAGAATGAGAATATCTACCAGAAACATCATAAAAAAGATCAAACGAATGAGATAACAATTCTATAATCCCCTATAAAAAACAGGATTCAATAACTTAATAAATCTCAAGAAAAACAAACTTAAATAGAACATTTATAATAACGTCACAATTATAAAATACATAAAATTTAAAATAATAAGACAAAGTTATACTATACGCAATACAATAGATAGTTTATCTCATCTGAATTGTAGAATACATCAAATTTAAATATTCAAACCTCACTATTCATATAGCACATAAAATATAAAAATCTAGGATAAAATTTATGATCAAAAAAAATACGTAATGCCAATATATATATATATATATATATATTATGTAATTAACATTTACGCATCTAAGTATCATACTTCTCAAATCATCATTCAATCTAATCCGAAAATTATAAAAAATTTTGTGGATCCATATCAAATTGCACCCGTAATGAATGAGTTTTTTTAGGGGCATTATCATACATATGTAAGAAAAAACTTTGTAAATTAGAATTACGTTTTCCATGAATTAAAAGGCGAAAACGATAACGACCTCGCAACATAAATAATTGAGATTCAGCTGGGCCAAAAATCACAATGTCAGGCGATTTTGGAGCATTTTCTTTTAAATTATACGCATATTTCTCTACTTCTTGACATTTGTTTCCCGAAATAATAACAGAAGCTAGACGACCAAATGGAGGTAAACCAACTTCTTTTCTTGAACGAATTTCAGACGAATAAAAAGAATCCACATCTCCTGAAATCAGAGATTGTATAACTGGATGTGTAGGCTGATAAACCTGAATCAACCCCATGCTCTTGAGACCAAACCGACCAGCACGACCTGTAACCTGAGATAATAATTGAAAAGTTCTTTCAGAAGATCGCAAATCTGCATTAGCAAAACCGAGATCACCATCAACTACTCCGACTAAAGACATACGCGGGAAATTATGACCTTTTGCAACAATTTGTGTACCAATAACAATATCAACTTTTCCTTTGGCAATTTCTTCTAACTGCAGCCGCAATTTCTTAACACCACCCTCTAGATCCGAAGATAGAATAGAAATCTTAGCTAAAGGAAAATAATCATGCACTTCCTCAGCAATACGCTCTACTCCAGGACCACAAGAGATCATCTTCCCAAATGAACCACAAACAGTACAGGATTGTGAATAGATCGTAAAATAACCGCATTGATGACAGTATATTTTTTTTTTATAACGATGTTCTACTAACCAAGATGAACAATGAGGACATTTGAGCTTATGACCACATACTTGACACAAAGTCAATGGCGCATATCCCCTACGATTTAAAAAAAGTAACGTTTGTTCATTCTTTTCTAAAGTATTCTTTATACTGTCTACCATTTCTAAAGAAAGAAATTTTCCTTTTGCTATTGACTGATCTCTCATATCAATTACTCGCAAATGTGGCAAAGGACTGTTGCGATATCTTGTAGTTAAATGGAAAGAACGATAACGCCCACACATTCCATTAACCCGACTCTCTATAGATGGAGTAGCTGAGACAAGAACAACAGGAAAAGATTCAATCTTTCCTCGAACAATAGACATATCACGAGCATTATACAGAACACCATCTTCCTGTTTATAAGAAACATCATGTTCTTCATCTATTACAATAAGACCTAATTTTTTAAATGGGAGGAATAAAGCAGACCTAACCCCAACCACTACAGATATAGATCCTCTAGCTATTTGTCTCCAAATTTTTTCACGCATATTAACAGGAAGAGAAGAATGCCATTCGACAGGCTTGACACCAAAACGATTATAAAAACGATCTAAAATAGCCGATGTAAGAGAAATCTCGGGCAACAAAATCAATATTTGCTTTCCTAAATGTAAAGAAGCAGCGACAATCTCTAAATAAACCTCTGTTTTTCCAGAACCTGTTATCCCACTGATAAGCGAAACAGAAAAACCCTTATCACATAGAGGGACAATCTTCTCAACCACCTCTTGTTGTTTCTCATCCAATCTAGGCGAAGACAAATGTAGATTTGGTGCGTCTACAATAGGAGGGATAACTTCAAAAATTTGTTTAATAACCCCTTGTCCCTTTAATCTATTGATAACATTAGAGGATACTTGAGCAACACGTATTAAATCTTTTATCCTCCATATTGAACCATCTTTTATTTCATTTAATACACGAAGACGCGCTTCCGTATTAATTCGAGGAAGAATCCCAGTAAATTGAATTTTTTCTTCCACTTTTTCTGTTTCCGAAAGAGAAGAAACAACCATACGAGCGACTAATCCTAATGAAGAACATGTATATTTTGAAACCCATTTTATAAATTCACACATATGTCGTGACAATGGAGGACAGTCCAAAACATAGTCTATATGACGTAATTTACAATTATCAATCTCTTTCTCGTATCCTTGATTATACCATACTACTCCCAGAACAGTACGTGATCTGATAGGAACCCTTACAATAGCACCTAATTCTACATTCATTTCACATGGAGCCAAATAAGTATATGGGCCAGAAACCGATTGTAGAAGCAGCACAACAACACGATAATGCACTACTTCTCCTAAAGAGGATTCTGAAAACAACAACTCTTAATCTCCCATAATTCAACTTAGATAGCCTTGTTTTATAACAAAATAAACAATAACTTTTTAGTATTTAAGTCAAATAATCAGATATATTACCAATATAATGATTTATATTCCAAGGACTGGAATTCAATAATGTAAATCTACAATTTTGATAATAAATACAAAAATAATAGAATTATAACATTATCAAATATATCACGATTTTTAAATTATCTTAATAAAATGATGGTCAAAAAACCTTTTAATAAATAATTTAACTATATTAAATATAAATTTATAGGAATTTAGTTATAAATTTCGTTAATTATATATTAATATTTTTTAAATTTAAACAATAAAAACTACAATATACCTTATAGTACAAGACTGTTCCTAAACAAATCATGCCATTAAAGTATGATAATAATTTATATCAACAAACTAATACTGATTTATGAAAAATATTATTTTATGCTTATAACTCAAATATTATAACATATTATCAAAAAAACATAACTAACTTGCGTTAAGAGTTTTTTTAAAATTAGAACTATCGCGCACAAGACATTCAATAGAGTATTGAGATAATACACCAAAAAAAGCATTAAGAGCTTCTTCAAATACATCACTCAACTCACAACTGCCAACCAAAGGACAATCAATCTTACGATCTTCAAAACATTCTGCTATACAGAAAGATTCTTCCGTCGCCTGCACTACATCTAAAAGAGTAATTTGATCTGCCGGCCGACAAAGAAGTACCCCGCCATTTCGTCCTCTAACAGTATCAATTATCCCCGCTTTTACAAGAGGCTGTAAAACCTTAAATAAAAAGAGCTCGGATATACCACAAGATTCAGCAATCTGCGATATCCGATTAGGACGATCACTATGAACGGCACAGTACATCAAAATACGTACCCCATAATCAGTTCTCTTTGTCAGATGCATTCCATTGCCCTTTATAAATAAGAATCAAAATATCAATATTGAAAGTAATATAATTTATATGTTTCAAAAAATACGAAGAAAGGACGACATCGTCCTTTCTTCGTTATCTATTCAAACTAAACTAAATTAATATAAAATCATGCAGCTACGTCTTGTTTTTTACCTTCTATCATTTTTGCAGATTCTTTTTTTGAAGACTTTGAAATCTCAATACGACGTGGCTTCATCTTTTCTGGAATACTACGCAATAACTCTAAATATAAGAGTCCATTCTCTAAAGACGCAGAAACTACTTCTACGAAATCTGCAAGCTGAAAACGGCGTTCAAAAGCACGTTTTGCTATACCACGATGTAAATATTCCACTTCGTCTTTTTCTTCCGACTTCTTCTCTCCTCTAACCATCAAAATACCAGAATCAACCTCTATTGTGAGATCAGAATAATCAAATCCAGCTACAGCGACCGTTATTCTATACGTATTCTCACCAACACGCTCTATATCGTAAGGGGGATAAGCAGAAGACTGGCCAGGAGATCCTAAACCATCTAGCATCGAAAGAACAGTGTCATATCCAACTGCAGAATTATAAATACGGGAAACATCTAAACGCATAACGTCCTCCTTATGAAGCGACTATGTTATTAAAATCACCCTATCCTTAATAAAATAACTAAGAATAAGAGACGTAGATCCTATAAGGCATCTACAAACTTAATATAATAACGATGCAAAAAAATTTCAAGATATCACACAAATTAGAAAAGAATAAATCTACACTTATTCAAGAATCAATATAAACAATATATTATATTAACACTATAGAAATATGTCTTTTTAATAATTCTAAAAAATTATATTTTAGACCACATTAAAATGATCAACAATCAAACTGCATATTTTATCTGCTATTTCCGACTTTAATAACTCAGGCCAATCTTCTATTTTATCTGGGAAGACAATACTTACTTTATTGTGCTCTTTTCCTATAAAACTGGTTTCAGGCAAAATATAATTTGATACAATCAAGTCGGCTCCTTTATGTAATAGCTTTTCCCTAGCATTATCCACAAGACATTGTGTCTCAGCAGAAAATCCTACTACAAAAGACGGACGCAGTTTATGATGTCCTATAATTTTTAGTATATCGGGATTCTCTTTAAACTCTATTCTTATAGTATCCCCCATATCTTTCCGTTTTATTTTTTCATCTGCAATCTCAGAAAATCTCCAATCTGATACTGCAGCTACCATAACCGCTATATCTACAGGTAACGTTTTCAAAACCTCTTGTAACATATCATCTGCACGCTCAACATGAATGGTTGTAACACCTGGAGGATCAACAATAGAAACAGGGCCTGATATCAATATTACTTCAGCCCCAAAACGTGCAAGAGATTCGGCAATTGCATGACCTTGTCGACCAGAAGAACGATTTGTAATATAGCGCATGGGATCTAATGGCTCACACGTTGGCCCAGAAGTTACTACAGCTCGCTTGTCCTTCAAAAAAAGTTTTTTATCCCTAGATAACAACAATGTTATATTTTTTATAATATCACGAGGTTCAGACATCCTTCCTAGTCCAGATCCATTGTTTTCAGCCATTGCACCGATCTCAGGGCCTATAAAATAATATCCATCATTTTTTAAAACCTCAACATTACGTCTTGTAACCGACTTATCCCACATCATAAAATTCATAGCAGGAGCAAAAATAACAGGTTGATCTCCTCTCGCCAACAAAATAGCAGATGCCATATCACATACCATTCCATGTGCTACACGAGCAATAAAATTAGCAGATGCAGGCGCTACTACAAATATATCACAATTGTTTGCTACTTTAATATGATTGTTGTCATGTTCATTTTCATAAGAAAATAAATCCATGAAGACATGACTGTTAGATAAAGAACTTACCATCAATGGAGTTATAAATTTTTTTGCTGAATCAGTCATAACAGGGATGACAAGAGCACCCCTTTCCTGCAATCGACGAATGAGTTCTAAACTTTTATAAATTGCAATGCTTCCACACATAATTAAAACAATTCGTTTACCCAAAATATTCATAGATAAACCTTATAGAATAGTAGCAATAATATAAAGAAGAGCCCCTAGAGTAATCCATAAAATTAATTTTTCTAAAAGATAATATCTATAATGGGGAAATTCTTTTTTTGAAGAATTAAGAAAAATATTTTTTTCTGAAGATTCTAACAATAATTTATAAATATTTTCTACTGGAGCAGAAAATTGAGGCACAGACTGCACAAGACGAAAAG
This sequence comes from Candidatus Liberibacter brunswickensis, assembly GCF_036858155.1. Taxonomy (NCBI): domain Bacteria; kingdom Pseudomonadati; phylum Pseudomonadota; class Alphaproteobacteria; order Hyphomicrobiales; family Rhizobiaceae; genus Liberibacter; species Candidatus Liberibacter brunswickensis. The sequence continues at coordinate 63,055 of NZ_JAAEJX010000008.1, forward strand.
CAGTTTTAAGGCCATCTTGAAAATCATTCATATAACGTTTAGGGCCAATATTATCACGAATCCATTCTTCAACAATAGGCTCAGATGATGTCCACATATTGAAATCCGGATTCAGCATACGGGCTACCCCCTCTACAACAACCATAGTTTTTTGAAGCATGACTAATTCTGGACGAGTCATCATATCAAATAGTTCTGTTATCTCAAAGAGCATGGTTAATAATTTACCCATAGAAATAGTATCAGATGATTGCCCATGAATTGGCTCACCTATAGCTCGTATAGCCTGCGCAAAAGAAGAAGGATTATGATGACGTGGGACATAACCTGCTTCAAAATGAACATCTGCAACACGCTGATAATCACGAGAAATAAAACCATATAATATCTCAGCAAGAAAACGACGTTCCCTCTTGCTTAATCTACCTGTAATTCCCATATCCACAGCTACAATACACTCATTTGAATCAACAAATAAGTTTCCAGGATGTAAATCTGCATGAAAAAAACCGTCACGCAATGTATGCAATAAAAACGATTGTACAAGGACGACAGACAAACGCTCTAAATCATATCCATTAGCACGCAATTTCCCCGTATCAGATATCTTTATTCCATCAATCCATTCCATAGTAACGACATCACGTTCCGTCCTATTCCAATAGATTTTTGGAACTCGGAACCCTTGATCTTTAGCTATATTATCAGACATTTCAGAAAAAGCTGCAGCTTCAAGTCGCAAATCCATCTCCATTTTCGTTACTTGCTCCAAGGTACGTACCACCGCCGAAAGACATAATCTACGCATCGAAGGAAATAACTTTTCTTGTATACGTGCAATAAAATACATCACTTGTATATCACGAAAAAAACGCTTTCTTATACCAGGACGTATAACTTTTACAGCTACTTTTCGACGTCCATTGATATCATGGATAATTGCTGGATGAACTTGTGCAATAGAAGCAGCTGCGACAGGATCACGGAATTCACAGTACAATGTTTCAATTGGTGATTTCAAAGCTATAGAGACCAACGATTTAGCCTTAGTTGTAGAAAAAAAATCCATCTTATCCTGCAAAAGAGCAAGATCTTCAGATACTTTCTTCCCAATCAGATCTGGTCTCGTTGCCAAAAACTGACCCATTTTGACATATGAAGGACCAAGACGCTCCATAGCACGTGCTAAACGATCACTTCTCTGACATTTTTTAATATTTCGAGACACAAATAAAGATGTTATTTTCTTGCCCAAGACAACAATAGCAGGCAATTGTTCAGAAGGTAAAGATGCAATCACCCCTTCTCGTATCATTATCCAACTTACACGGAAAAATTCATAATATTTCCTCAAGCAACACTCCTTGTATTCTCCAATTTCCATCCAGAATGGAGAGCTACAACACCGTTAGTATAGTTTGCAAATGATACATTAGAAAAACCCTCTGCTGAAATAATTTTAGCAAAATCCTGTTGATTTGGGAATCTTCGAATAGACTCAACCAAGTATTGATATGGCTCTCCATCACCTGTTATTAACCTACCTATTTTAGGAATAGCATTAAAAGACCACATATCATAAAACTTTCTAAAAATCGGCTCTTGTACTTCAGAAAACTCTAGTATTAGCAATCTTCCTCCACGCTTTAGTATTCGATAAATTTCCTTAAGTACTAAGGCGATATGTGGCATATTGCGAATACCAAAAGCCAATGTACACGCATCAAAACTATTTGCTTTAAAGGGAAGATTTTCGGCATTTGCTTCAATAAAAGTAACACAATCCTCTAAGTTCTCTTTAAATGAACGATCTCTCCCAACAGAAAGCATTTCGTTATTAATATCTACAACCGTAATCTTAGCTTTATTATCCGAAGCTTCTGCAATACGAAATGCGATATCTCCTGTACCACCTGCAACATCTAAAACACGATAGTCATCAGACTTTTTAGGATTAAGTGCGGTTACCATAGCTTCTTTCCAGAACCTATGTAGTCCAAAAGACATAACATCATTCATTAGATCATAACGACGTGATACTCTAGAAAAAACATGGTTTACCATATTTTGTTTTTCTTCTTCTGGAACATCAAGAAATCCATAGGAAGTTTTCATATTTTCATCAGAATCAAAACGACCTTTTGTCATACCTATTAATCCCTGCAAGACCTTTATAAAATAATAAACCAGAACAATTAATTATTTTAAGTATAAATTTAATACCAATTGTCACGAATTCTTATTATAATCAATTCTAGTAAATGATACCATGCAAAATCAAGAAACCATTGCTAAAAGTTAAAATAAATAAAATCATATAAAAACAAACAAAATCGACTTTATTGTCTCTAAAAAGCGTTAAAATTAAGAATTATCCCATGCCTGAATTGCCAGAAGTAGAAATCATTCGACGCAATCTTACACCTATTATGAACAATATGATATTAATAGATTTATGCTTACGTCGCGAAAAACTACGTTTTGATTTCCCCCCTAATTTTTCTTCGTCCGTACGAGAAAAGAGGATCATCAATATTTCTCGTCGCGCAAAATATTTGCTTATTGAACTTGAAAATAATCTATCAATAATTGTGCATTTAGGAATGACTGGGTCTTTTATTGTTGAACAATCATCTTCCATAAGCTCTTGCATAAAACCAATAAAAAATCCCAAACATAATCATGTTATTATTTCTATTACTAACGATACGAAAACAAAAAAATATCGCATAATTTATAACGATCCTCGTCGTTTTGGATTCATGGACCTAGTAAAAACTAGTTTGAAAGAAAAATATCTTCCTTTAAGCAAACTTGGCCCTGAGCCATCTGATAAAAGCTTTAATGTATCGTATTTAACTCATCAACTTAATAAAAGAAATAGCAATCTTAAAAATGCTCTGCTTAACCAACAAATAGTAGCTGGCCTTGGAAACATTTATGTATGTGAAGCATTATGGAGAGCTAAATTATCTCCTATAAGGAACACAAAAAGTCTTGTACAAGAAAATTGTAATTCCAATCCTATAATTTCTAGATTAATTAAAGAAATTAAACAAGTTATCACCGACGCCATCAATGCAGGAGGATCTTCATTTCGTGATTATATACACATAGATGGTTCAAAAGGATCTTTTCAAAATACATTCTCTGTTTATGGGAAAGATGGAAAACCATGCCCATCAAACTGCGGACAAACTGTAAGTCGAATTATTCAATCAGGAAGATCTACTTTTTACTGCAAATATTGCCAAAAATGAAATAGACATCATGAAATCCGATGGTTTATAATATTGACTACAAAGCATTCTATAGTTATTGTGGTTTGGTGTTCTAATTGTTTGATTTACGGATGTCTAAGGTAAATCTTTGACATTGTTTTCCATCCTCCTATGTAGTATAAAGATGTTCTGACGAAAGGTATTTAATGGCTAATAAGGAATCTGCTAAAAAGATGGTTCGCAAAATTGACCGTCGCAAGTTAATTAATAAGAGTAGACGATCTTTTGTACACTCTTGCATAGTTAATGCAAATAAGGCAATTTCTTTTGGAGAAATTGGTACAGCAACAGAAGCTTGTAAAAAAGCAGAGGCTGTCATACAAAAAGCTAAAAGCAAGGGGTTATTACATAGAAATACAGCATCTCGCAGAGTTTCTAGAATATCAAAACGTTTGAAGAGGCTTTTGTAAATTCTTCATTATATTAGAATTTAAAGCACTGATAATATTGTAAAATTGCCCTAAAAGATCACCAATAAATTAATTGGTGATCTTTTTTTATCTAATACACAAATTATCTTTGATAAATTCTTTGTATTAGGAACATAGATATTAGACAACCTTGGTTGTCGATTCGAAACATTACCTATGATACATCGCTTTACAAAAAGGTTTTTTCTAAAAACAATAATTATGATAAATAAATTAAAAAACAAACTATATTTTTTTGAATAAATATAAAATTTATTTTAAAAAATTACAAAGAATCAAATTCTCGAATCTCATTGATTCAAAAGCGATTCTCACTTTAATAGCAATATCCATAAAATATCTCTTCAAAAGTCAATCCCCGAAAATATCATTGCCTGCAAAAATCATCATTGATATTATAGAATGTTCCTGACTAAATAGATTAGGAAAATTTGAGATACGAATCTAAAAAACACTTTAATTTTTTTGTGTAAATTAATTGGGATGGAAGGCATAGAAAATGCAATTAAGAGGAATATCTGCTTGTATTCAAGAAAATGAAGATAAAATAGCCGAAAGAGCCTCAAAGAATACTGATACGAGGTGCTTGGAAATAAAGTGTGAATCTATTTTTGCAGCCGTATCATCTCGTCTGAAAAATCAGGTGGGTCCAGATGTGTATGCTAGTTGGTTTAAAAGACTTAAATTCCATTCGGTTTCTCATAATATAGTACACCTGTCTGTACCAACTAATTTTTTAAAAGCTTGGATCAAAAATCGTTACCTTGAAAATATTACAAAACTTTTTCAAGAAGAGAGCAATAAAATTAAGGGAGTGGATATTCTTGTAAGATCTGTCGCATTACCTCCTGTAGAACAACCTGTTGTATCTAATCCTAATACTCCTGCAAAATCATCTGCAATCAGCGCAAGCGAAGGGAAAAATTATACTCTAGCAGGCAAACAGATTATCAATCCCGTATTTGGATCACCATTAGATAATAGATTTATATTTTCTACTTTTATAGAAGGGCCATCTAATCGTGTAGCACTTACAGCAGCTCATAATATTGCTGAACTAGATTCTAATGGCTACAATCCAGTAAGATTAAATCCTCTATTTATACATGCATCTGTTGGACTTGGAAAAACACATCTTTTACAAGCTATTGCTAATGCATCTATCAAAAAACAACCAAATATTCGAGTGGTTTATTTAACAGCAGAATATTTTATGTGGAGATTTGCTAGCGCTATACGTGATAACTACGCTCTCAATCTTAAAGACAGTCTTCGCAACATAGATTTACTTTTAATTGACGATATGCAATTCCTACAAGGAAAGCTAATTCAACATGAATTCTGTCACTTGCTAAATTCTCTTTTAGATAGCGCAAAACAAGTCGTAGCAGCAGCCGATCGCCCTCCTTCTGAATTGGAATCTCTTGATCCACGCATACGCTCTCGCCTTCAAGGAGGTGTATCAGTGCCGTTGGGATCGCATGATTATGATATGCGTTTTTCTATCCTTAAAAATCGCCTTGCAATATCCCAAAAGGATGATCCTAAACTACAAATAAATGAAGAAGTTCTCATGCACGTTGCACGTACTATTACAACAAGTGGACGAGAATTGGATGGAGCATTTAATCAACTTGTTTTCCGACATTCCTTCGAACCCACCTTGACAATAGAAATAGTAGACGAATTGCTCTCACATCTCGTCAATACCGGCGAGACTAAAAAAATGAGAATTGAAGATATACAGCGCATGGTAGCAAAGCATTACAATATAACACGTAATGACTTATTGTCTAACCGTCGTGTCCGCGTAGTTGTAAGACCACGTCAAATTGCTATGTATCTATCAAAAATCATGACTCCACGTTCTTTTCCAGAAATAGGACGTCGTTTTGGAGATAGAGATCATACAACCGTTCTCCATGCTGTTCGAAAAGTGGAAAAAATGTTAGAAACCGATATTACCCTTAAAAAAGAAGTAGAATTACTTAAAAGATTAATCTCCGAATAAAAATCATCCTATAGAAATCATCTCGACTCTTGTTTTTTGTGTAAATTAATAATGGTCGGGATATTTTCTATTTTTATATTTATCATTTAATATAAAAAATAACATTGCGAATAAAATATACAACTACATTGATATTGCTAATAAGTAATATTAGCACGTGTTTATTCAAATTTATTTTTTATTTATGATAAATAATACACTGATCATCTTCCTTGAAAAAATACATTGTAAAGAAAAAAATAATCATATAGCAAGATTAGCTACTACTGAATCTAGAAGCATCATTCCTTTTTGCGTGCATCGTAATCTTGAAGTCTCAATACGTTCAATAAAACCTTGTCTTTGAAGATTTTTTTCACATTCAACATCTAAATTACGCCCTGATAATATCTCCCAATCCTTTATATTTATTCCTTCTCTTAGCCTCATTCCCATCATCAACAATTCATCAGCTTGCTGTTCAGAGCTTAGAAATTCTTTTTCAACAACAGCATGTCCATTTTTTTTCACTTTTTTTAACCAATTCTCAGGATGTTTTTCTATAGACATTGCTATTCGATTAGAACCAACTTTAACACGACTATGCGCTCCTGGACCAATTCCAATATAATCACCATATCGCCAATAATTCATATTGTGCAAACTTTCAGAACCCAGTAAAGCATGATTTGATATTTCATATGCATGCAATCCATGTACACTAGTAATGCTTTGAGTCAAATTATAAAAATCAGCTGCGAGATTATCACTAGGGAGAACAAGATTTCCATCTTTATGCATTTGATAAAATAATGTTTTTTTTTCTATTGTAAGCTGATAAAGAGAAAGATGGTCTACTGCATAAGAAAGGGCTTTTTGCAGTTCCATTTCCCATTGTTTTATAGTTTGTCCTGGGAGAGAATATATTAAATCGAAAGAAATTCGTGGGAAAATATCACGTGCTAAATATATAGCTGAGATAGCTTCAGAAACGTTATGATTACGACCTAAAAATTTTAATGATTCTTCCTCTAAAGATTGTACACCTAGAGAAATACGATTTACCCCAGACTTTCTATATCCTTTAAAATTATATGCATCTACACTAGATGGATTAGCTTCAATAGTAATTTCAACATTGAATGGAAGAAACCAATTATTTGCTATATTATCAATAATAATAGCAATGTTTTGGGGATCTATAAGAGATGGAGTCCCTCCACCAAAAAAAATACTAGAAATAGATCGAGGTCCGGTTAATTTTCTCATCCACTGCATTTCTAAAAGAAAAGACTGAATAAAATGTCTTTGATCAATTTTATAACGCCTAACATGACTATTAAAATCACAGTATGGACATTTTTTAGCACAAAAAGGCCAATGCACATAAATTCCTAAAGAATTATTATCCTGATGTTTTTTATCATCTTCACATGCATTAGGATATTTCATTTTCCCTCCATACATAAACAACTATCGACAAAACACTTGAATGCACATGCTCTATGAGAAAGAATATCTGTACCAGATAGCGTAATACTGGTTATTTCTCCATTTTTCTCTTTTTCTGTCATCTCTCCAAAAGTACGATCATAGCCATTTGGTTGAAAAATAGGATCATATCCAAAACCTAGTGCTCCACGTGGAGGCCATACAATAATTCCTTGGACCTTCCCAACAAAGTTTTCTACATGACCATCAGGCCACGCAATAGATAAAACTGATATGAAATGCGCGGAACGCAACGAAGGATGATTAGCAGACTTAGATATGAGAGCATTCTCTATTTTTTGCATAGCCATTTCAAAATTACGATCACCAATATTATTTTCAGCCCATCTAGCACTATGAATTCCTGGCTTGCCCTCAAGTGCATCAATAACAAGACCAGAATCATCCGCAAGAGATGGTATACCTGTATTTCTAGCAGCACTTAACGATTTAATCATAGCATTTTCTTCAAAAGAAACCCCCGTTTCTTTTGGAACAACTAAATTTAATTCAAGAGAAGACGTTGTAACAATACCAAATGGGGCAATAAGACTATACATCTCATGTATTTTATCTGCATTGTGGCTTGCAATGATAACTTTTTTCTCAATTAATTTACGCACTTATATTTAACCTATTTGGATATCACATCTTTTTGCAACTGTATTAAATAAGCAATGCTATTTTTTGCTAAATTAAACATAGATAAAAAATGATCTTGCGAAAAAGTAGCGCGTTCCGCAGAACATTGAACTTCTACTATATCACCTGTATCGGTCATTACGAAATTAGCATCAACATCAATGTTAGAATCTTCTTCATAATCAAGATCTACTATAGTGTCTCCAGATAACATGCCGCAAGATATTGCTGCTACTTGCCCTTTCAACACCTGTGATAATTGAAATTTACTTTTATGAATTTCCATATATTTCAAACAGTCATATAACGCAATCCATGCTCCGGTAATTGAAGCAGTTCGTGTACCTCCATCTGCTTGTATAACATCACAATCTACAATAACCTGATTAGATCCTAAAGCCGAAAGATCAACTACTGAACGCAAAGAACGACCTATTAGGCGCTGTATTTCTTGGGTTCTTCCACCCTGTCTTCCACTAACGGATTCTCGTCTCATACGGCTTCCAGTAGAACGAGGCAACATTCCATACTCTGCAGTGATCCATCCATGTTTTGCATTACGGATCCACATTGGGACTTTCTCTTCAAGTGTAGCAGTAATTAAAACATGAGTGTCACCGAATTTTACCAAACAAGATCCTTCAGAATATTTAGAAACATTTCTTATCAATGATATTTCTCGAATTTGACTTTTCTGTCTACCCAATAAACGCATAAGTTTTACCCTTCATAACCTATTTTTGTTTACATACATCACTTAAAAAACAAAAAAATAATGTAAAACAAACAATAAATACGATAAATTAGTGTACTATCCCAATAAATTTTTTAGGATTGATAGTGAAATGCATATAAAAATAATAATATCATATATTTTTCCAAACTAAAAAAATCATAATCAAATTTTACGGATAGTAGAAACTTAATTAAAGACCGACTAGAATAACTTATTAACATAATTATGCGGTAAAATCAATGATTTAGATACGCCCTAACCCTAGAATCTACAATAGTAAATAGCATTGATTCTACGTTGTTTTATTTTATGACGCCCGCACCTTTTGGACTATAATTTTCGATCTTTTTTTTAAACTAATTAATTATATTTTAATCTAAATAAATCGTATTCTTGATTTTTTAACTTATTTTATAATAACAATATGTGTGCAGTTGATTTTTATATTCTTGGTTAGGGCTTTATGAACGACTTTCCAATAAATATGTCGTATTAGAAAAGGATATGGCCAATCAGAAAATAACTTTTGCTAGGACGATTTCTTTATTGTAATATTGCTCTTTTTGACTTACAATGTAGATATGGCGAACGTTGCAGAAAAAGAAAAAACATCTA
>NZ_JAAEJX010000009.1:0-68762 GCF_036858155.1 Candidatus Liberibacter brunswickensis
AACAGATAACATAATTTAAGTCAACTAAAATTACTCATAAAAAATTACTCAGTCACTATACATAACATAACCTAAAATATTTGACTCTTACAAAGAAAAATTATATCCCCTTACAAATTTAACTTGATACAACAATAGGAATTGATAAAAATTTAAAATAATATTTTAAACGGTATAAAAAACTTTCTTCTCAAGGTTATAAATGATGAGAATTCTTTCTAAAGCTTACATTCCTGAATTACCAAATTACTATTCTGGAAAAGTTCGAGAAAATTATTTCTTAAACGATGGAACTCGTATTACTATAGCAACAGACAGATTGAGCGCATTTGATAAAAATGTAGCATGTATTCCGTATAAGGGTGAAATATTAAACAAAATAACGCGATATTGGTTTCAACAAACATCAGATATATGTAGTAATCATATATTAGATTATCCAGATCCCAATGTTTTAGTTGGTCAACAATTGCAAATGTTTCCAATAGAATTAGTAGTACGTGGATATTTAGCAGGAAATACCAATACCTCTATCCTTACATTTTATAAAAATGGAAAACGAAATATATATGGACATTTGCTACCTGATAACATGTACGATAATCAGAAATTACCATATCCGATAATAACACCTACAACAAAATCATCAAAATTAGATTCAGATTGCGATAAACCAATCTCTTACAATGAAATTGTTAAAACAGGGATACTCACTAAAAACCAATGGGAAATAATTTCTTCTTATGCACTATCTCTATTTGAAAAAGGATGCAAGATTGCATTAAAAAGAGGATTGCTTCTCGTAGACAGTAAATATGAATTCGGAATAGACAAACAAGGGAATATAGTTCTAGCAGACGAGATTCATACGCCAGATTCTAGTCGTTACTGGGAAGTAGATAAATATGAGAAAGCCCTTAAAGAAGGATTATCTCCTATTGGATTAGATAAAGATTGCATTCGCAATTGGATATTAATGCACTGCAATCCTTATAAAGATAACATCCCTATTATTCCCGAAAATATTATACTTAAAACATCACAAACTTATATTTCATCATATGAAAAAATAACTGGATTAAAATTTGTTACTGAAAATTTAGAACTTGATATCCTAGAAAGAATTCGCAACAACCTGAACAAATACATAATAAGATAGCCATTAGTCATCGTAAAAGATTAATACACATCTAATATGATTTTAAAAACAATAATAAAAATCAAGATTTGACATAAATATTGATTTTCTTATGCATTAAATTATTGTAAAGAAAGAATCTTCAATGTATAAGGAGGAGATAAATGATGTTGTTATTTCTATTGATATCTTCATGTAATTCTTGTATTTCTATAAAATAAAAAATAATTTAAGTTTTAAGAATGAGTATTAGTTATTAATATATGATCGTTTTTTGTTAGCATTTTCCCTGGTAGCTCAGCGGTAGAGCATTCGACTGTTAATCGACAGGTCGCCGGTTCGAATCCGGCCCGGGGAGCCATGTATTTACAATTATGCTTTTTGAAGATTACTTGGCTGTTATATTTAAAAAACATCCCGCCACTTGCATTATAATTGAAATTTTTCCTTGAAAACCTAGAAAATAATATCTTCTCCATCATCTATTTTAAAAAAATTTATCCTTTTTGGGAGTAATAATTTTTTGCTGTGCTATTTTTTATATTGAAAATTGTAGTTTATTAAGAATTATAATTGCTATTCTATGTAATAAGATAACCTTATTGTAGCAAAAATTATTAAATAGGAGTTTTGAAAGATGATTGTTCTGTAATCTGTAATATTTGAATTATTTACCATAGAAATACTTAGATCTGCACTAGAAGAATACACATTTACTTTTATTTATAGTATAAAATTTTAAATTGCCCATCTTTTTTGTGTCGTAAAAGAAATTGTCAGCCATCTTTCTTCTCCAAATCCACCAATAACATTACCTATCTCATTTCTTATGATATCAAGAGATTCTATACTCTTAATAGGATAATTTTTGGGAACGATCAAATATACCTCTATAATGCGAGAACGACCTATCTTGGTAACATATGTATAAAAATCAAGAAAACCATGCCTAACCACAATCGGATAAAGAGCCTCCCTTATCTGAATATCAAGTTCAGGAGGAGTCATTTGAAAAATTTCAAATGTTGCAGACTTCATTGTATAAATTGATGTCGGCAGAATAAACAAACAAATGTACATTAAAACCATCGGATCAACATAAGGAAGAGTCCAACTGTATGAACTATTTCTTAAAAATATACCAAATAAAAAAGCAATCACAACAGAAAGTAAAATAAATCCCCCAACAATCCAAGACCTTGCATCTAATTCAACAAAATCAGATTTTATTTCCCGATTGCGCTTTTTTTCATATATACCCATAGTCAAACAAATACATGCGGTTATAAGAGAATAAATTACAGCATGTTCAAAATCAATACTATGGCCACCCGATATAACAGTTAAAAGGGACATCAGAAATTCGTAAAGAGTTGCGAATATCAAAATAACAGAATTAAAAGCCAAAACCATTGGCTCAAAATGCCAAAAACCAAACTGGAAATATCTCTTTCTTTCTCCGTAATCTTCTTCCAAAACATCTCTAGAAATTAACTTGACCACAATTAAAGAAAGAGTTGTCATGCCTGCATCTAAATATGAATAAAATCCCTCAAAAACAATAGAGGAAGATCCTGTCATCATACCAACAACTACATTTGTTGAGGCCATAAGCACCGTAACAAAGATAGATAATTTTAACAGGGATTCTTCTGAATTTGATCTTGATTTATAGTTCTTCATCTAGTAATTTTACAATGTATCTTGATAACAATCTACATAAAATTATCTTGGTTAAAAAAAATATACTTCTTAATGTGAATTAAACCTTACGAAATATTATTTAATGATATCCGAAATTTTGTATTCTTAGTAAAGTGGAGTGAAATGTATGGACTTTAAACTACCAAATTTGCCTTATAGTTGTGATGCACTTTCTCCATATATGTCACAAGTAACCCTTGAATACCACCATGGTGTACATCACAAGAATTATGCTGAAAATGCATTAAAACTAGCATCTGATGCCGAAATGCTTGACTTATCATTAGAAGAGATAATAATAAAGTCGCATGGATCCAATGCGGTTCTTTTCAACAATGCTTCCCAATATTATAATCACAATCTTTTTTGGCCATGTATGAAGAAAAATGGAGGAAAAGAAAAGATACCCCAAGTACTAACTGATGCTATCAATAAATGTTTTGGAAGTTACGAGAAGTTTAAGTCAGATTTTATCATAGCAGCATCTACGCAGTTTGGATCTGGATGGGGATGGCTATCTGTAAAAAACGGGAAGCTAGAAATATCAAAAACACAAAACGCCGAAAATCCCCTAATAAATGGAGCAATACCAATTCTTGGTATAGACGTATGGGAACATGCGTACTATCTAGACTTCCAGTATAAAAGAGGAGTTTACATAGAGTCCTTTATCTCAAACCTTGTGAATTGGGAATATGTTCATGAACGCTATGAAGCGGCTATAATCGCACAAAAATCATCTTAATAGTAGAACATTGATATCTTTTGCATAAAAGATGCTGTAAATAATTATAATATGAAATAATAGTGATATTGTAGTTCTGTTTATAACATGTAATTTTATACATAATTTATTATAAAAACAGTATGCTATCTTATTATTTCTTCATAAATATTACAGTAATTTGTTACGTTAAATAAATATCATTCTTATTTAATTATTATACAAAACATAATGCAGATATATATGCGAAAGGTTTTATTATACCTTATTGTTATTGTGCATATCGTCTATAATTCTTTGCTTCAGGACAGAAGATGCCCTAAATGTAATCACACGACGAGAATCAATTAAAACCTCTTCATTAGTCTGCAAATTGCGACCAACACGTGGACCTTTTTGTTTCACATTGAAAGTAGCAAAAGAAGAAATTTTTATTGTTTCTCCACGAACTGCAGAATCAGCAATTTCGTCAAACACTGTCTTAACGAAATTTGTAGAATCTTTTCTAGAAAGAGCAAATTTTTTTGAAATATAACTTGCTAAATCTGACCGGGTTATAGTTTTTTTCACGATACACCATCCACTTATTTAAATATCTACGCAAAAAATAATTTCAAGATGAAAAAATTTTTAATTTACCATCGTAATAATATAGCGCCTGAAGTAAATCCTCCTCCCATGGCTTCCAATAAAAGGCAATCGCCTTTTTTAACACGACCTTCCTTAACTGCTACATCCAAAGCAAGAGGAATAGAAGCGGCAGAAGTATTCCCATGTATATCAACGGTAACAATTACTTTTTCTAAAGGAATATTCATCTTCTCTGCTATACTATCAATAATACGCCGATTAGCCTGATGCGGAATAAACCAATCAATATTTTCAACTGTCAAATGAGATAAATCTAAAACTTTTTCTATTAATTCCACTGCTTTTGAAATAGCATACTTAAAAACAGCTCTTCCATCCATACGCACATGCCCTACTGTTCTAGAAGTAGAAGGACCACCATCCATATACAACTTATCAATGTATGAACCATCGGAGCATAAATAAGTCAAGAATACCCCTGAATCACTCTTATCAGACTTTTCAAATTCTACCGCCTCAAGAATTAAGGCTCCAGCACCATCACCAAACAAAACACAAGTAGAACGATCAGACCAATCAACAATACGAGAAAAAGTATCTGCCCCTATTATCATAACACGCCGCACCATTCCTGATCTTATATAAGAATCAGCAGTAGTCACAGCGTAAATAAATCCAGAACAAACAGCCTGAATATCAAAAGCAAAACCACGCTTCATACCCAAACGGTTCTGTATATTTACAGCGGTTGAAGGAAAAGTCTGATCTGGAGTCGATGTAGCCACAATTATGAGATCAATATCATCTACACTCATTTTTGCATTGCACAACGCATCACGTGCAGCAGCTTCCCCAAGAGAAGACGTTGTCTCACCATCTACAGCGATATGCCGCTGATTAATACCGACACGCCTTTTAATCCAGCCATCAGAGGTGTCAACTATAACCTCTAATTCACAATTATTAAGCACTCTTTTCGGGAGGGATGAACCAATTCCTCTTACAACAGAACGAACCACGTTTATTACTTTCTACTATCCGATACAACATTCTTTTCATATGAATCTAACAAACTATCTCGAACTATCTGCATATCATTCTTTACCATACTTATAAAACCATTACGAGACATATTCCGAGCAATACCTAAAACATTAATTATTGATCTAGCATCGCTGCTTCCATGTCCTTTTACAACAAGTCCATCAACTCCCAACAGGACTCCACCATTAAAGTTACGTGGATCAAAACCTTCTTTTAGCTCTCGTAAAGATTTTTTAATAAAAAAACAACCAATCCTAGACAATAGGGTACTCTTTAATGATTTTTGCAAAACTGCAGCTACATGAGAAACCGTCCCTTCTGCGGATTTAATCGCAATATTTCCAGAAAATCCTTCAGTTACAACTACATCTACCAAACCTTTAGCGATATCACTCGCCTCAATGAAACCCTTATATTCAAAATAATTACGACACTCTCCACGCAATAAACGAGATGAATCCTGCAGGACACCGTGCCCTTTTGTCTCCTCAGTTCCGACATTAAGCAATCCTATAGAAGGACGACTTATTCCTAATGCAGAATGAGCAAAAAAACTACCCAAAATTGAAAGCTGTACCATATGCGATACAGTAACAGATCCAACGGCAGCACCAACATCTAATATGACACACTTACCCTTATTAATAGTTGGCCAAAATGCTGCAAGCGATGGACGATCTACGCCACTAATCTTACTCAAACATAATCTGGCCATAGCAATTAAAGCACCAGTATTTCCAGCACTTACGACAGAAGCAGCCTTTTTTTTCTTTACTGCTTCTATAGCACACCACATACTGGATACATTTCTACCTCTACGCAATGCATCAGCTGGCCTCTCATGCATAGAAATCGATACATCACAATGATAAAAACAACTACGCTCTTTGAGATTTTTATAAGAATTTAATACTGGCAAACAAACTTTAGCATCCCCGTACATTAAAAAGCACAACTTAGGATTGGATTCAAGAAATTTGGACGCTCCTAGAATAAGATCTTTTGCTCCCAAATCACTTCCCATAAGATCAAAAGAAATTGTATCAACGCTATTATCTTGCGACGCGTCTATTTGATTCATTTATTACCCTCACAGACATTAAAATATTCCTAAAAATATACGATATTTGTTATTTTAACATTATTTGGCTTTATTTTTCACCACTATTTTCCTAAAAGATAAAAATATTTTAGTATTTATAATGATTGCCATCATATACATCAGAAAATATTACACCTTCCTTTTTAGGATATGGATTAATTGCCACTGCTGTAAAATCAGCTATTACTGCACCAATATCAATTATTCCATCGTCTGAAAAGGGTAGAATATCAAGTTCTCGAGCTTCCACCACGTTTTTTTTACCAGAAATATCACCATTAGGATAAAAGAACTTAGATGAAGAAGGAACAAAAATACAACTTACAGAATCTTCTACCTCAGATTGTACTGAATCCAATGTTATCACACAAGCTTGAATTATTTTCGCACACACTTTTCCTGACATACGAACCCCAACTTTCTTCCAAGCGGAAAGTTTAACATCAGCACTCCAATTTTCAACAGATATTACGCCCCACTGCTTTGCTAATTTTTCACAATCTAAAATATCAGCCTTTATCTTGAAATTAATCGGAGAAGAAAACACAGATCTGATGTCAACAGGATATGTATATAATTCATTTTTTTTTGTTTTTACTTTCATACGATTTCCATTGCATATTTCCATTGCATATTTCCATTGCATATTTCCATTGCATATTTCCAGTATATTTTCATTGCAGCGATCAACAAATCTTGTTATCATGCACTAATTTAAATTTAATTAGTTCTATAGTGTATCTTTGTTGTGGATATTTTTGTTATAAATACTAAAGAATCGTTTTAGCTAGCGCATAATATATAGGAGATACCTTTTTTAAATTAGTTAGTCTTGTGTTGTTTGTTTAAAGGAAGCGTTTTTTCGCATTTAGAGGAGAAATGTAATTTGTTCTTTGGGAATTCTTATTTGAAAAAAGTTTTTTTTTTCACTTCTTTAATGTTTGCAGTTTTCCATTCTTCTTACAAAGTAGCTAATGGACTTGATTTGGATTCTGCGTCTGTTTCTCTTGTATCTGTTAAATCCTCTCGCAAGCACGTTCTTCAATCTCTTGGGAGTCCTTCTTTTGCGATTATAGATAGTAATGGATTTCAGTCTTTTTATTATATTTCGCAAAACAAGAAAGTTCCTATCTTTGGATTTCTTTCTCCGAAGATTCTAGAGAGAACCATTCTGAAAATACATTTTAATAAAGAGGATTTGGTCTCTAGTCTCTCTATCAAAAAGCATCCAAATAAAAAATTTTTTCCTAACAAGAGACGTACACCCGCTCCAATTCAAAGAACAGATGGTTTTTTCAGTAGGTTGATTAATAGCGGGAGGAGAACGGCCTAATGAAAAATTATCCCGAAAAAGAAAATTTAAGTAATGAAAAATTGTTTCAATCGTCCTCTTGTTCATTTTCTGAAACGACCAAAGATGTACAAGTTATTAAACGCAATGGAAAAGTAGTATTATTTGATCCTTCAAAGATAAGCATAGCTATTATGAAAGCTTTCATAGCAGTTGAAGGAAAAGGGGCTTTACATTCAAAGCGTGTAGAGGATATTGTCAACAATCTAACAGATCAAACAATTACAAAACTATTGCGATATCATACCTCTTCTCTTGTAGTTCTTCACATTGAAGATATACAAGATCAAGTGGAATTATCTCTAATGCGTAGTGATCATTATAAAGTCGCAAAAGAATATATTCTATATCGTAAAAAAAGATCAAATAATCGTATCAAACAATCAAAAAGTGATTTGCCGATTGCTCCAAATTTAAAAATAAAAATGGATGACGGCACTGTTGTCTCTTTCAATTCTAAAAGAGTTGAAAAGGTTGTAGAAGAAGCTTGTTCAGGGTTAGAAGGTGTTTCACCAAAAGCAGTTCTAAGCGAGACTTATAAAAATATGTATGACGGTTTGAGCGAAAGTGATGTAGAAATATCCTTAATTTTTTCTTCTCGAGTGCTAATTGAAAAAGAACCAAACTATTCAAAAGTCAGCGCACATTTGCTTTTAGATAAACTTCGTCGTGAAGTCTTGACTACAATTTATAAAAAGCCTAAAAGTGCTACGCACCAAGAAATGCGCGATTTATACAGAGAGTATTTTCTTCTTTACGTTGAAGAAGGGATAAAAGCGAACTTATTAAATGATTCTCTCAAAAGCTTTGACCTTAAATATCTAGCAGATGCCTTGGAACCAGATCGTGATTTGGAATTTGAATATCTCGGATTACAAACACTTTATGATCGATATTTTCTTAATAATGATGGTAAACGCTTTGAAATGCCTCAAGCTTTCTTCATGCGTGTATCTATGGGGCTTGCTTTACAAGAGAGAGAAAAAGAAAAAAGAGCAATTGAATTTTACAGATTAATTTCTTCTTTTCATTTTATGTGTTCCACTCCCACTCTGTTTAATTCTGGAACACGTCGCCCACAACTTTCTTCTTGTTTTCTCACAACCGTTCCCGATAATTTAGATGGTATATTTGAATCATTGAAGGACAATGCTTTATTAGCTAAATATTCTGGAGGATTGGGTAATGATTGGACACCAGTTCGTGGTCTTGGATCTCATATTCATGGCACAAATGGGAAAAGTCAAGGAGTAATACCATTTCTCAAAGTCGCTAATGATACAGCTCTAGCTGTTAATCAAGGAGGAAAACGTAAAGGAGCCGTCTGTGCCTATTTGGAAACTTGGCATATTGATATAGAAGAGTTTTTAGACCTTAGAAAAAATACTGGTGATGATCGTAGACGTACCCATGATATGAATACTGCAAATTGGGTTCCAGATCTATTCATGAAAAGAGTTGAACAAAATGCAGAATGGACCTTGTTCTCTCCTGATGAAGTAAGCGATCTTCATGATTTATACGGAAAAGAATTTGAACAATCGTACGAACAGTATGAAGAAAAAGCAAAACAAGGAAAAATAAAAATATTCCGCAAGACATCAGCTGTCGGGTTATGGCGTAAAATGCTTACTATGCTTTATGAGACAGGTCATCCATGGATAACTTTTAAAGATCCTTGTAATATTCGTTCCCCTCAAAAGCACGTTGGTGTAGTCCATTCTTCTAATCTATGCACCGAAATTACTCTCAACACATCTCATGATGAAACTGCTGTCTGTAATCTAGGATCAATTAACCTTCTTGCACATTTCAAAGATACTAAACTAGATCATGATAAATTAATTAATACTATTCGCACAGCAGTGCGCATGCTTGATAATGTAATTGATACGAATTATCATACAATTGATAAAGCAAAAAGGTCTAATCACAGGCATCGTGCTATAGGTCTTGGCATTATGGGATTTCAGAGTGCTTTACATCACTTATCTATTCCTTATGCAAGCCTAGAAGCTATTGAATTTGCAGATGAAAGCATGGAATTTATTTCTTATCATGCTATAAATTCCTCTGTTGAACTAGCCGAAGAACGCGGAGTATATCCTAGTTTTGAAGGCTCACTATGGTCTAAAGGAATTCTTCCTATAGATTCTATAGAGATGCTATCCGAAGTTAGAGATGAATTAAAAATGGATAGAACATCACGGTTGCCGTGGAATGATTTAAGAGATCGTGTGAAATCTATAGGAATGAGAAATTCAAATTGTATGGCGATTGCTCCTACAGCAACAATTTCTAATATTTGCGGAGTATCTCAGTCTGTTGAGCCTTCCTATCAAAATCTTTTTGTTAAATCAAACATGTCTGGTGATTTTACTGTAGTAAATTCTTTTCTAGTTGCCGAATTAAAGAAAAGAGATCTATGGGATGAAACAATGATTTCAGATTTAAAATATTATGATGGAAGTATTGGAAAAATAGAGCGAATTCCTGATGATCTGAAGAACATTCATGCCACTGCTTTCGAAATTGATCCTTTATGGTTGATTAAAGCCGCATCGAAAAGACAAAAATGGATTGATCAAGCTCAATCATTAAATCTTTATCTTCCAAATCCAAGCGGAAAAAAACTTGATTTCATTTATCGGCAATCATGGCTAAGGGGTTTAAAAACCACTTACTATTTGAGATCTCTTGGTGCTACTCATGTTGAAAAGTCTACCATGAAAAAAGTAGATGGTAAATTAAATGCAGTTCCGGTAACAGTTACTAATTGCGAACAAGATACAGGGTGTGAAGTATGTCAATAATAAATCATTGGAGAATTTAATGAGTGATATCAATATGTTACACCCTGATAATATAAATAATCATTGTCATGAAGATCAGACAAATGACACTGTAGGTTTAGGCCCTATTCAAAAAGGCTCTATGCGTATTAATGTAGATGAAAAAAGAATGATTAATGCGCAATCTGATGTAAATCAACTATTACCTTTAAAATATAAATGGGCATGGGAAAAATATCTATCAGCATGCAATAATCATTGGATGCCAACAGAAGTATCCATGCAAGCAGATATTGCCCTTTGGAAGTCATCTGATGGATTAACGGATGATGCACGTCATATGATTAAACGAAATCTGGGTTTTTTTGCATCATCTGAAAGTCTTGTTGCTAATAATATTATACTAGCTATATATCGTCATCTTTCTAATCCAGAATGCCGACAGTACCTATTAAGACAAGCTTATGAAGAAGCGGTTCATACCCATACATTCCAATATATTGTAGAAAGTCTTGGACTGGATGAGGGAGAACTTTTTAATATGTATAGAGAAATCCCCTCTATTACAAATAAGGCAAGCTGGGCTTTACAATATACTAAAAATCTTACTTCTGCGTCATTTTCTACTGGAAATAATGAGAGCGATCAGGAATTTTTGCGTGATCTTATTGCTTTCTATGTAGTTTTTGAAGGGATGTGGTTTTATACTGGATTCGCACAAATATTATCATTAGGAAGATATAATAAAATGGTTGGTATTGCAGAGCAGTACCAATATATTATGCGTGATGAATCACTTCATCTTAACTTTGGTATTGATGTAATTAACCAGATAAAAATTGAAAATCCACATCTTTGGACTAAATCGTTTCAACAAGAAGTACGGCAAATGTTAAAAGAAGCTGCTATTCTTGAAGTTGATTATGGAAGAGATACCATGCCAAGAGGATTTCTTGGTATTAATGCTGATTTGTGCGAAAAATATATGTGTTTTATAACTAATCGTCGTTGTGCACAAATTGGATTAGAGCCTGTTTTTGAAAAAACTGAAAATCCTTTTCCATGGATGAGCGAAATTATAGATCTTAAAAAGGAAAAAAACTTTTTTGAGACACGTGTCAATGAATATCAGCATGGAAGCAGTTTAGACTGGAATTAATATTATTTTTCATAAAATTATTAGATAGGTATCATAATTAATAAGATATTAGTTAGTTATCGTTGCTGTTCAACTTATCTAATTTATATTGAAATATTAAGTATAAGAGATATTATTTATTGTTTTGAATGTTTATGTTACTACGCAACATTGAGATATGGTAAGTATAATAAGAATTATCTCATACAAAGTATCGAAATACATTTTATTAAGTGATTTCACAACATGAAAAAAAATGATCAATCTCCAAACGTACGAGGTGTAGAAAACTGGGAACAAGCAGCTCAATGGCTTAGAGAGCGACGTATTGAAGATGTAGAATGCATTACACCAGATCTGGCTGGTATCCCTCGTGGTAAGATGATGCCATCATCAAAATTCATTTCTAATATACCACTCACCGTCCCTTCTGCAATCTATAGACATACAATATCTGGGGAATCTATGAATTCTTCTTATTCATTGTTCCATGAAAAAGATGGAGATCTAAGATTATCTCCAGATCTTTCTACTTTAAGCGTTGTTCCATGGGAAATAGATCCAACAGCTCAAATAGTATGTGATGTTGTAGATTATGATTGTGAAGAGGTTACTTATACACCACGTAATGTATTAAAAAGAGTTTTAAATTTTTATTCTCAAAATGGATTAAAACCAATTATTGCACCAGAAATTGAATTTTACCTTATTGCTAAAAATGAAGATCCTGATTATCCGTTGCAGCCTCCAAAAGGTCGTTCTGGGCGCTCAATACTTGGGGGACAAAGCTATTCTATTATGGGAATAAATGAATTTGACGAAATTATTGATGATATATGGAAGTTTTCTGAAAAACAAGGACTTGAAATAGATACTCTGATACATGAGGAAGGACCTGCTCAATTCGAAATAAATATACGCCATGGTAATCCTTTAAAACTAGCAGATCAAGTTTTTTTATTCAAAAGAACTATCCGCGAGGCTGCTTTTAAGCATGATATTTATGCTACTTTTATGGCGAAACCAATGCAAAACTATCCTGGATCTGCCATGCATATTCATCAATCTGTATTAGATATCAATAGCAATAAAAATATATTCTCTAATCCTGATGGTTCTGAAACGGATTTGTTTAGATATTTTATAGGAGGTCTACAAAAATATATTCCTAATGCCTTAGTTATGTTAGCTCCTTATGGAAATTCTTATCGTAGGATGGTGCTTGATATGGGCTGTCCTGTCAATAACGCTTGGGGATATGATAATAGAACTACAGCATTTCGCATACCTTTTTCTGATGCGGATACTAAAAGAATAGAAAATCGTCTTCCATCATCAGATACTAATCCTTATCTAGTTATTGCTGCATCATTAGCATGTGGATTATTAGGTATTCTACAAAAAATAGATCCAACACCACCTACTATGAAATCCGCTAATCAAGAGGCAATTAACCTACCTCGTGGACTATTAGAAGCAGTAACACTTTTAGAAAATACATCTGATTTTAGAGATATTTTTGGATCAAAATTTATTGATATATATACAAATTTAAAAAGAAATGAATTTGAAACTTTTATGCAAGTAATTAGTCCTTGGGAAAGAGAATTTTTACTTCTTAATGTATAAATCATCATGTTATGTTATAAATTAAAAATTATGTCTAACATAATATGTAATCAGATATAAAAGTATCCATCTTTATGAGTAATATTTTCTAACATAACTTATAAGTAATATTTAAAATGCAAAATAAATCTACTCATATTAAAGATTTTGATTTTATTATATTCGGAGGTACAGGAGATCTAGCAAAACGCAAACTCTTTCCAGCTCTATATCACAACTATATTAAACAAAAAAATCAAATATCTAGTCGAATTATCGGTATCTGTAGAAATAAAATATCCGTAGAAGAATACCGTTCTTTTATTGGTAAAGAACTTAAAATATATCTTAAAAATAATGAATATAATTCATTAAAAGTTAAAAAATTTCTTTCTATTATTTTCTACGTTAATTTAGATTTAGAACAAAATTACGGATGGGATGTATTAACAGAAATATTAGAAAATGATAGGAATAAAATTAGAATTTTTTATCTATCAGTATCCTCTAGGTTTTTTGGAAAAATTTCTCAAAATATACAATCAAATGATCTAGTAACAGAACATACACATATAGTATTGGAAAAGCCTATTGGTAATAGTCTCAATTCTGCAAAAAAAATTAATGAAATAACCAGTAAAATATTTAAGGAAAATCAAATTTTTCGCATTGACCATTATCTTGGCAAAGAAGCAGTGCAAGGGCTATTGATATTTAGATTTGCTAATATATTTTACGAATCTATTTGGAATAATAAATATATTGATCATATTCAAATTACTAATGCAGAGACCATTGGTATAGAAAATCGAGTTGATTATTATGATCGAACAGGCGCACTACGTGATATGATCCAAAATCATCTTTTGCAGCTACTTTGTCTTGTTGCAATGGAAATGCCTATTTCTATGAAAGATAAGTCAATTAAAGATGAAAAAATAAAGTTATTACAATCACTTAAAATAATTAATCCTAAAAATGTACAAGAACTAACAGTACGAGGACAATATCAATCAGGGATTATCAATGGAACTCCTGTAAAAGGTTATCTTGAAACAGTTCCATTGGGTATATCGGATACTGAAACTTTCGTTGCAATAAAAGCAAGTATTGAAAACTCTAGATGGTATGGAACTCCCTTCTATCTTCGCACGGGGAAATATCTTGCTAAACATGCATCAGAAATTGTTATTTATTTTAAACCATCTCCTTTTAATATTTTTAATAATCAGATATCAAAAATAGAAGGGAATAAATTAGTTTTACGTTTACAAGATAGTGGGGAAATTGAACAATTTATTATTACTAAAGACCATGATACTAGTGGAATAAAATTAAAAAAAAATGTTCTACGAATATGTAGTAATTCTAAAAAAATACAACGTAATCAAGATGGATATGAAAGACTACTTATGGATATTATTAATTCTAATCAAACACTTTTCATGGGATATAGTGAAGTTGAAGAATCTTGGAAATGGATCGATTCTATACTACAAAGTTGGCAAACTATGAATCAAAAGGTTGATTATTATTCTGCAGGAACATGGGGACCTGAAAAATCAAATGTATTAATACAAAAAGATGGACGCAAGTGGCATGAAAATACTTAAGAAAATATTGTATGCCAAAATATAAATTACATGTTGTAGACAACAAAATACAACTAGCAGAAAAGTTAGCAAGTAAAGTGGCACAACAACTTTTGGCTGGGATAATGAAAAGAGGAACTGCAAGCCTTGCATTATCTGGTGGTTCAACACCGCTATTTTTTTTGGAATCACTATCCATTATAGATATTGATTGGCATAAAATAACAGTAACATTGGTTGATGAGCGTTTTGTATCACTTGAAAGTTCTTATTCAAATCAATTATTTTTATCAAAATTTTTTTTCAAGAACAAAGCTCAAAAAGCACATTTTATTTCTCTTTACTATCCACAAAAAAAAATAGAAGAATCAGCTATAATAGCAAATAAACAAATTTATCAATCAATCGATTTTCCATTTGATGTTGTTGTTTTAGGAATGGGCATAGATGGACATACAGCTTCTTTTTTTCCTAAAGGAGATACATTGTCTACAGCTCTTGATATTAATACACCTAGATCCGTAATTGCTATTCAAGATAGATCTGATAATAAAAAACGTCTAACAATGACTTTTTCTGCATTATATGACGCACGATTTCTAGCATTACATATTGAAGGAAAACAAAAAAAATCAGTTTTGGAAAAAGCTATTGCTGGACATGATATTATGGAAATGCCTATAAGATCTTTCTTATGGAATGCAAAATCAAATCTTGAAATATATTGGACTACTCAATCTTAACAATGATTATCATTCAATATTTTTTTATTTCTATTGATTTTGCGTCAAATTTTGGTGGTTTGATTCCAGAAAATCTATAAGCAGAAATAACTGTATTTGCCATAAGCATTGCTATAGTCATTGGACCTACTCCGCCTGGTACAGGAGTAATTGCTCCTGCAATTAATTTACATTCTTCTGCAACATCTCCAACTAATATATTTTTTCCTAGTTCAGAAGAATTTATTCTATTAATTCCCACATCTATAATCAAAGATCCTTCTTTAATCCAATCCGCCTGGACCATATGAGCTTGACCAACGGCAACGACAAGAATATCAGCAGATTTACAAATTCCTGGCAGGTTTTTAGTACGTGAATGAGCCATAGTAACTGTTGCATTTCTAGAAAGCAATAATTGTCCCATTGGTTTACCAAAAAGATTAGATCGACCTATTACTACAGCATGCTGGCCAGATAAATCACATCCCTTAAACTTATCAATTAGGAATATCGCGCCTGCTGGAGTACAAGATATCAGTCCTGTAGTCAAATCACCAGTCATCAATTTCCCTGCATTGACAACATTAAGGCCATCTACATCTTTCTCAGGAATAATACATTGAATAATAGACTTATTACACATATTATCAGGAAGTGGTAGTTGTACTAATATGCCGTGTATTGAATCATCATTATTTAATTCTTCAATAGTATTTTCCAAATCAACTTGAGAAACATCTCTAGAAAAATTATACTGCACTGAATGAAAACCACAGTTTTTTGCCATTCTTGATTTAGCTGATACATAAGAGCAACTAGCAGGATCATCCCCTACTAGAATAACAGCAATACCGACTTGTACACCTGTTTTCTTTTTTAAAGATATCACAGATTCAGAAATTTTTTCAATCAATTCAGCAGATATAAATTTTCCATCTATTAAAACACTCATATTGATCCATCTCCTTATGTTATCAACTAAAATAATGAATATTTTCCCTTTTAAAATAAGGAAATAATATACACGATTAAAATAAACTCCAACACAAGTTATTTGCATTAATTAATACTAAATTAACACTATAGATGAAATCTTTTTCATATAAAACGCATTAATATCATTCTATAATATAAAATCAGCATACAAATAGAGTAATAATATTTTAGAATGTAATAGTTTTAATATATAATTATTTTGATTTTTCTGTGTTTGGTTCAATTGAAGATCTTTTTTGTGTGATAAGATCTAATGCTTTACCGTCTAAATGAAAACAATTAAAACGTATATCTAAGATAGATAGATAATTCAATTTATCTATCAAAACATTTGATATTAATTTAAAACCTAATATCAAATTAAGATCTTCCTTTATTTTTAGACGAAGATTATCAAAACCAAAAGCTTTAACTTTTACCATATCATCCATTGTAGAATTTGAAAACAATGTATAAAGATAGTCAGTGGAAATTTCTTTTAAATAATGCTCATCTTTAGTCTCATTTATAATAAAAGATAGTTTGACGAAAAAATACGCCTGAAGCAAACCATGCGAAACTATAGGAATAGAAACTAATTCACCTTCAACAATATCATTTTTCTTTACAACAACAGATGTAACATTTTCTTTATTTATATCTACGGAACGTAAAAAAAACATATAAAATGATATCAATGTTACTATCGATATCCATATTCCAGAAAACAAAATTTTAAACATATATCAAAAAAATCTCGTATATCCAATAATTTATATCATGGAAATACCTTTTCAATAAACTATAGATATAACACAAATAAAATATGGATAAGTTTTAAACAAAAGAAAGTTAAATTTTTATAATAAACTAGTATTTATATATTGGTTTTGCATATATCTAAAGATCCGGAAAATTTATCATGATAAGTCCCATCAGCATCCATATCATGTAATTTTCTTTTAAATAAATCAGCAACTACACGAGCAGCATCTAAATAAGATTTTAAAAGAGAAGAATTTAATGCTAATTTTTCATGCAAAATACGTATCTTTTCCGAGTACTCATTTGATATATTTTTACAAGGCAGAATACAAGATGATAATTCATGCAAACAACGCCCCTTATAATCGTTAGAAGCACTAATATCAAATTGAATATTATTTTTTAAATTATTATTTTCATTATCTATTACTTCTATTACTCTGTTTAATACTTTTTGAATTCGATAATTACCCAAAGTAGACATAATATTATTTTCTCACTTTATCGTATGTAACCTATCTTACGGTTCTATAAGATTATAAAGAAAAACAATTTTATTTACTTTTCTCAGATAGATTAAGATTTATTTTTTGTTGTTTTACTATGAAATAGCTTATATTTTCTGCCAAAATATCTTGCCAAAAATCTCCATTAAACCCTCCTCCTAAAGATTTAGATGTTTCTTCTGGCAAAATAGACTTAATAAAATGTTGGAATAAAAAACCTTGTAACTTTTGCATTGTTTCTTGTGGACACTTAGATTTATCAGATTTTTCCTGTAAATCTTTTACTTGAAATAAAGATTTGAAAGAAGTATCCCCTTGAGGGATTTTTACAGAATTACTGTTTTCCATACTCTGCAATTGAGGTATACCATCACTAAAAGAAGAAACTTTCATTTAATATCAACCGCTATATTTTGATAAAAACTAAATTATAATACCTATTTATAAAGACATAAACTTGCGGGAAACTGCATCAAATAGTATGCGTTGCTCTATGTTTTCTTCATTATTTTTATCACTATATTTACGTTCTTCTAACATAGAGCTCATATTTTTAATCTTAGTTAATCTATCAACTTTTATATTTTCTATTGAAAGTATCTTTTCTTGAATTAACTGTAAACTAGCTATTTTTTTTTCATTTTTACTTAAAGAATGGTAGAAATTTGAATAATGTGAAGCAAGCAAAGGATTAGTTAATGCGATTGAATTTATTGAATCTATTAATTTTTCTCTTAAAATATTAATTTTTTTACGTTCAAATACAGTATAACAAACGTTTACTTCTGCAACGTTTTTAATACAACTCTGCAATTTAATAAGCTTATCTAATGTTTTAGAATCTAGAAATCTCATCAGATAATTCCAATACTACTGAATAAATCCATATAAAAAAGAATGCGAGAAATGATATATAATATCATCAATCAATAAATATAAAAACAAAGATCCTACACCAATCATATAAGGTGTAGAGATAAAATAAACAGGAATCTGAGGTACTAGTTTATTTAATAAACCAATAGAAATATTAAATACTATAAAAAAAAATAAAAAAGGACTAGACAACCTCAACATGATAATGAACGTAGTTTGAAATATGCTAACAAAAGAAGGAAAAATATCATTGATATCAAATCCTTCCCCAATAGAAACTGTCAAATAAGATTGCACAATAGCGTAAAAAATATGATGATGAAAATCCATTATAAATAACGCTAATAAACATATTGTTCCAATTAAAGAATTAAACGGCGTTTCTAAATTGGAATCAGATATACCCATACTTGGCTGTAAATTTAAACCGATTGTAGTGGATATAACACTTCCGACAAACTGCAAACCAAGTGTGTATATGTGCATACACAAGCCATACGTACAGCCTACAAATAATTCTACCATTACTAATTTCAAATAATATGACCTATCTTCAAACTTTTGAATATCAATTATATCCCAAATAAATGGAAGCAGTATTATAGAAAATGCAACAGCAAAATAAAACCTTACTTGCATCGGAATATATACCATTGAAATTCCTGGTAAAAACATAATACAACCACCGATACGGCAAATAATCAAAAATAGATACATGATGATAATTTCTCCCGAAATTATCATGGAATTATGCCTAAAATATTTATTTTTAATCCTTTGGATATTTCCATGTGAGAAAGAACCGCTATAGATGGAAATGTTCTCTCAAGTATCATGCGTATATAAAAACGAATTTCTGGTATAGTAACGATAGTAAATACTATGCCTTGATCTATGTATTGACGAATTGCATTAGTAGCACTGTCTGAAAACATTTCAACATCACTTGGATCCACATTAAAATCTACACAATCTCCTTTAGAATCTCTTTGTATAGCCTGATAAAAAACAGCGTCCCAACTACTCCCTAGTTTGAGAATATTCAAGATGCCTGTAGGTGCTAAATCACCACAAATCTGTTGTGCTATTCGAATACGAACTTGTTCAACTATATGTGAAGTCTTACGAAAATGTGGAGCTACTTCAGCGATTGATTCTAATATCAATGGCAAATTTCTAATAGATACATGCTCTGCTAATAATAATTTCAAAACCGCTTGTATTCCAGAATAAGATATATGAGAAGCACATATTTCATCTGCAAGTTTCTGATATTCAGAATCCAACCTACTAATAAGGTTTTTCACATCTTTATAGGAAAGAAGTTGAGATAAGTTATTACGAATAACTTCAGTTAAATGAGTTAGAACAACAGAAAGGTTATCAATAGGATGAAATCCTTGACGCCTTAAATCATCTGAAAAACTTTCCATTATAGAAATAGCTTGCATACCAAAAGCAGGCTCTTTTACCTCATCTCCTGGGAAAGTAGGTTTATCACCAGATCCTAAAATAACTAAAACTTCTCCAATACGAAGTTCGCTTATAGCAACTGTTGTTCCATATACTTTAATTGTATATCCTTTTTCAGGAACAGATATATCAGTTGTAATTTTTATTTCTGGAACTATAAATCCATATTGTATAGCAAACTTTCTACGTATTTTAGCAGTACGTGCAAAAACATCACCTTGAGAAGAAAGTATACGACTAGAAACCAAGCTTCCCAGTACTAATTCAATGCCTGCAGTAGTAAAATTCAACTTTTCTGATTCTTGGTTTTGTTTAGCGGATTCTTGAATATAAGCGATTTGTGCAAGACGTTTTAATTCATCTTTATAAGGAATATAGCATCCTGCAAAAGCAAAAAAAGAACCTAATATTATAAAAGGTAAAGCTGGTAAATTAGGCGTGATAGATAAAATCATCATAAAAAATGATGAAATAAATAATGCACGGGGATATTTAGATAATTGATCAACTATAGCAGTATTTGTTGATCCAACTGAAGTTGTACGAGATACTAAAAGAGCTGCTGAAAAAGAAACAATAAGTGCTGGTACTTGTGATACTAATCCATCTCCTATTGACAATCTAACAAATACATCAGCAGAATTACTAACTGACATATTATGTCGAAAACATCCAATAACAATACCACCTAAAATATTAATTGCTGTAATAATAATACTTGCTATTGCATCTCCACGTACAAATTTTGATGCTCCATCCATTGCACCAAAAAAAGCACTTTCTTTTTCTAGTTCTTTACGACGACTTTTAGCTTCTTCTTCGTCAATAAGACCAGAAGATAAATCAGCATCAATAGCCATTTGTTTTCCAGGAATAGCATCTAATGTAAAACGAGCTCCAACCTCTGCGATACGCGTTGCGCCTTTAGTAATAACAATAAAATTAATTGTAATTAAAATTATAAATACAATCAATCCGATTACAAAATCTCCTGACATAACTAAAGATGAAAATCCAGAGATAACCCTTCCTGCAGCGCCATGTCCAGCATGACCGAATGAAAGAATAGCACGCGTAGTAGCAATATTTAACGATAAACGAATAATTGTAACAATGAGAAGAATCGTAGGAAAAGAAGAAAAATCCAAAGGTTTATCAATCCATAACGCTACCATCAATATCAATATTGATAGTGCGATAGAAGAAGCTAATCCCACATCAAGCAGAATCGTAGGTATAGGCAAAAAAAGGATGCATATAATAATGACAATACAAAAAGACAATGCAAAATCGTGTAAATGATTCCGACTATTTAAATCAGATATGCCCGTTAATGATCGCGTCATACTTTAATCTTATAATCTCAATCTAAAAATAAATGGATTTCGATATATTTAATGCATAAAAATTGTGTGAAAATGAATACAATTTAAGTAGATTGAATACGCGAAAGTACTAAAGTAAAAAAAGAGGATATTTGTCCACCAATAAACGGTGCTGAAATAATAAGAGCAATAAAAACAGCAATAATTTTAGGTACAAAAGTCAAAGTTACTTCTTGTATTTGAGTCAAAGCTTGTAAAAAAGCTATTACAGTACCTAAAAACATCGCTGCAAAAATCACAGGAGCACTTGCTGATAGAATAGTCCACATTGCTGCTCTAGCAATTTCTAAAACATCTGCTTCATTCATATTGACCTCTTTTTACTAAGTGAAGTCGTAATTTACAAAAATATTAACTAGATACTCTAATACCTGTTGTAATTGGAATTTCCTTATCATCTGCAGTAATTGCAGTTAAGCCTGTTGATGATACTTCAACACTATTAACAAGACCACTTATAGATCCATCAGAGTTTGTAATATTCTTACCAATATAACTAGAAGCCTGTGATAAATTATTACTTTTCAATAATTCTTGTAAATTAGAATTAATTTGTACAGATTGCTCCATCTGAGAAAATACAGCTAATTGAGCAACTTGTTCACTGGCTTTCATTGGCTCTGTTGGATCTTGATGTTTAATTTGAGTAATTAAAAGCTTTAAAAATGCATCTTGACCCATTGTCTTATTAGGTTTTGTTTTTAAAATTTCTTTCTGTATAGAATTTACTTCTGTGTTAATTTCCATGATTTAATATCTCCTGGCACATATATTGGAAAATTGATGAAAAAACTTCATTGCCATTGACATCTATATTATCTCTTAAATAGAGATTCCGAATTTCTTTTAAAGCTTCAAAAAATCGACCAGAATCTAATAAAAATTCAATATTTTTCAGTGCTAAAATCATCTGTTGATTATTAATAAAACCAAAAATAACACCTATATACCGTTGGCAAAGATTTATTAAATAATCTTTTTTAGTAGGGAGAAGAAAAATCATCTGCACTATAAGATATAACTGATGAAATGGTGTTAAGGCTTCTTCTTCTCTTATTACGTGATGCTCTAGTATAAATGTAATATCATTTAAAATCTCAAGAATAACTTTGTTATTAACTCGTATGAGAGCGCCATTTAAAAATATTCTATCACCAGCTTTAAGGGAAATTCGCAAAGGGCTACTCACTTTAATCCATCCCTCACGATAGCAATAATATCAATGATCTCCTGATAATTATTTGATTTATTATTCCTAATAAGCTCGCATTTTTTTAAAATCCACAAACCAATTGAAATAAGATTTAACTTTACTTCTTGAGGTAATTGGTTGTTTTCAGAAATCAAATCTTGTATAAACAAAACCCACACTCGACTAGTGTAGAATAGTGCTTCAACAACTTTCTTACCATTTGAAGAAGACTGTTGTGCGCTTAATAATAAAGAAATAGACTTATCAAGAACCAATTGTTCTCGTTTTTTACATTCTACTGGAGATTCCTGTATAGTCTCTTGGTAGTTATGATACATGTATATAACTCTCCTCTGGTATTAGATACGGTTAAATATCAAAGGTAATTCAATAAGCTTAATTTCTGTAGTTTAGAAGTGATCATATAGGACATATCAATTTTACTCATTAATTCTGATAATTGAGTACTTACTTTGTATCCATCTATGCCTACTGATTTTGAAAATAAAACCTCAATAATATTGCTTTTTCCTTGGAGAAATACATTCTCTTTATCAATTCTTTTTTCAGATATACCTAAAGAAGCACGCTGATGATTAATATCTAACAATCCTTTTCCTATAGTAGAAATCATCTTTTGATTAACAACTTTTCTAGCTGATTCTGTCATATTTTTATTTAAAAATTCAGTTCCAATTACTGAAAAAAGCATAAAATCTCTTATCCCTTTCGTATTAACATTAACAGAAACATCAATATTTTCTACATCCTGTAAACGATAATTAATATTTTGATTAGATGAGTTTGACCAATTCTTTAACCAATATTCGTCATCTGAAAATTTATCTTCTAATTGTTTTAAAAAATCATTCATATGCTGACTGGTCATAGAAGAAACTTCTAATTTCTGTCCTGATAACTTTGAATTATCTTCAAGAAATTTTTTTAACATTTGATCAAAAGATTTTTTTGCTAGAGAATCCTTTGAAAAATAATCATTCAAAGGTTTTTTTGATATATTAATACCAGAAAACAAATACCGTCCTTCATCTTTCATATTAGCGAATGACATAAAAGATTTGAATGAAACTTGGACTTCATTATAAACTTGATCAATAATAATTTCTTCACTATTATCTTGAATAAACATAATCTTCTGAAGCAGATCTTCAACAATATCTCCCATACTGCCAAGATTTATTTGTGATGCAGACAAACGTTTTTTAACGAGGGCATTATCATTTAGCATAGCTGCAATATGGCTTTTTTCTTGTTCTATCTCCAAAATACCAGTCACTCTTGATCCTAATTTCAAACCATAATCTGAAGATTGTCCTGTAATAGATTCTGTTTGTAACTTAATAATGTCGCTATTAAACCCTTTAGTTAAGATATTAAGGCGATCAAATATAGAAGATGTTGGAATACCACTTAACTTCATAATTTATTTAACTCCTTCTAATAAAGTTTGTAACATCCTGTTAATGGACATTATAAGCTTGTTGGAAATATTATAAGACTGCTCTACTTTTATTAGAAAACTTAGTTCCTCTTGGAGGTTGACACCTGTAGTATTCGAATAAGATTCAGAAATATGATTCAAAACAACCTTATTTTTCATATTAAAATCATGACTATCTGATCTATTTTTTTCTAGCCACCCAATAGAATTGCGTGCATATTCTAATAAACTAACGTTTGTACTTATTCCTGCTTCAGAATTAAAAGAAAAAATTTTATTAAAAGAATCACAATAATGATTAATAAGATCGGAATATCCTTCTGAGCCTTTGACATTCCACAAAAAATTGTTGGAAGTAGATCCACCATCCCTCAAAAATAATGGATTAGAACGATACTTAGGATTAATGCTAATAGTTGTGGAAATACCAATATGTATTTTGTTACTATCATCTAATGTTTTGATCCCATCAGCAATGAACAAACCAGGAATATCTTTAGAACGACCTGCTACTTGATCTTTCTCAGAGAAACAACTAATAAGACTCCTTGCCATTTCATCAAGCTGATTTTGAAACATTGGAACTACACTATCACGTATTTGCAAAAGTGATTTAATCTTACCTTGTTGAGCAAATGATTCCTTATCAGGAGAAATAACTACGCCATCAACAAAAACAGGATTGCTTTTACTTGTAGCAGTATAAACATCCATCTTCTCAAAATTGATATCACGAGGAACTGTTTCAAATAACGTAGCACCATCCGAAGTATAGATAACCATATCATTTTTATTGCGTACAATAGTAGATATACCAATTATTTCAGAAATTTTTTGCAATAATGCATCACGCTTATCTAAAAAATCATTAGCATCATTATTAACAGCAGTTTTTAACTTTATATTATCATTGATAAATTTGAATTCAGACAACAATACTTTTAAGTTAGAAATCTCTAAATCAATTTCCTTATCAGCATCTGCGCGTATTTTCTGTATTTCTTTAGCAGAATGATTTAAATTATGAACTACCAATTCTGAATCATCAATAACTTGTTTTCCCCAAATATTTTTCGGAAGATTTTTAGAATATGAAGATAGAGAATCTCTAAGCTTAGAAATATGATACGTAGGAGAATTGTTATATTGATTATCAGCACCCATTATTCCTTTTAACGCTTCAAAGCTTTCTAAAATTCTTTGCTGTCCCGCAACAGAAGAATGTGCATCCAATAATTTATCAAACATATTCTTGTTTTCAGAACGCTGAATAACAACTTTTACTCCTTCAGGGTTTATAGAAGTCATCGCATCTCGACATACATAATTTTTATTATCTGAACTCTCTATATTTCCAACAATAGTTGCAAATTGTTTACTAGCATTACTAAAAATATTCTGTGCTTTATTAAATACAGCTGAAAGAGACATTATGATAACTCCTATTAATAAAATTATCTTTTAAGACTAATCAAAATATCCATAAAATCAGAACCTGTTTGGAATACTTTTGAATTAACAGCGTAATTGCGTTGTGCTTCTATAAGTTCTGTTAACTCATTAGCAATATCAACATTTGCAGTTTCTAGAGCTCCAGAAAAAATTTCTCCATATTGATGACTACCCGGTAGACCAATACTTATTTCACCCGAATCACCTGTTGGAAGATACGTATTACCATCAAAAATTTTTAAATTATCCTGACTAGGAACAGTTGCAAGAGCTAAACGATAAACTGGAACCCGTGTACCATCATCGTAAATAACATCTACATACCCATCCTTGCTGACATTAAAATCTTTTGGCTTGCCTGCAGCATAACCATCAATAGTATATCTTTGCGGAATAAAACCACCTGCTAATTGGGTAGTTTTAGATATATCTATAGTTATATCCTGATCTACTCCTGAAGTATTATCAGTAAAGTATATTTTTTTTGGAGAAAGATTATCTAAACGACCATTTGTAGGATCAAATGATATATCTACAGCCTCCAAAGAACCATTCTTATATGGGAAAGAATTATTAGTTGATTGATCTTGACGAAAAACAGATACCTCCCATTTTTTATCTCCAATCTTTGTATAATACAAATCATAGATAACAGGGGATCCTAACATATCATATGCTGAGAAAGAACTTTTATGAGTATATTCAGAATCTTTATTATTGTGTTTTGGACTTTTATTAGAATCTACTATATCTGCATCTTTATCAAGATTATTAGAAATCAATCCTGAAGTAGTAGGATTTGCATTAATTTCAAAGTTTTTTACATTAATTTTTTCTAATCCTTCAAAACTATTTACTACCACAGGAGGATTATCATCATCCTCCAAGGAATAACCTAACAAAATTCCTCCTGCTGTATTTTCTAAAAAACCTTCATTATTAATATGAAAATCACCAGATCTTGTGAGACAATTAGTATTATCTCTTCCTTTTACGATAAAAAATCCTTGACCTTGAATAGCTAAATCCGTGTTAGATGCTGTATTTATAAGAGATCCTTGTGCGGATATCATATCATTTTCATGAACCTCTATTCCCCCAGAAACATGAGAGTTTGATGTAGATGGAAAAACCAGTGTTGAAAACGAAACAGCAGTACGCTTATACCCAATTGTATTTACATTTGCTATATTATCACTAACAGCTGATACCCGATTAGATTGTGCATCCATACCAG
The DNA here is from genome assembly GCF_036858155.1 of Candidatus Liberibacter brunswickensis. Lineage (NCBI taxonomy): Bacteria > Pseudomonadati > Pseudomonadota > Alphaproteobacteria > Hyphomicrobiales > Rhizobiaceae > Liberibacter > Candidatus Liberibacter brunswickensis. The sequence continues at coordinate 26,833 of NZ_JAAEJX010000009.1, forward strand.
AAATAGCAGTCTTCATAGATCCTAAAATGGTCATCGAATTTTCCTCACATGTTATACAACTTATCAGAGAATAAGTTGCACTCCTTGCGTGAGACTGGTGATAATAAACATTTTATTAACTTAATTCCAATCAATTGAATAACCAAGAAATCTTTTAGAATCAACTGGATCAAATCCTAATTTTTTACGTAATTTCTTGCGTAATTTGCTAATATGACTCTCGACTACATTTTCTTCTACTTCGTCATCAAACAAACCATAGATAGCACTAAAAATCTGTGTTTTAGCTACTCTTTTACCCCTATTAGCCATCAGATATTCTAGAATACGACGCTCTCTCCGTGGCAAAGGAAATACTTCACCTTGTACTTCTGGATCACGTCCATCTGAGAATACACGAATAGGACCTATCTCCACACGACTATTAGAAACTTTAAAGCGTCTGTGAATAGCGGCTACCCTTGCTAATATTTCACGATGGTGGATAGGCTTATTAACAACATCATCTACTCCAGAATCAAAAAAATCTAAGGTTGTTTGCAAAGATGGATAATCACTAATACCGATTAATGGAACCTGCGATTGAGATCTTATAATACGTGGTAATTCCACTACTTTTTCGCCTTTTCCTATCAGAAAAGCTTCAATTGCAGATATATCTTCTTGTGCTAAAGACTGAAACCATTCTTCAAAATCAAGTGAATGAAACCCTTCTAATGAAACCCCATCATCACTGAAAAGAGAAATATAACCATCTTTTACTAAAGCACGATCATCAATCAAAACGAACATCTTTTTTCTCCCGAATCAAATATTATTTAATATTAATCGGTACGAATCAAAGAAATTACTATCAATTACAGAAAGTAACTGAGACAATTTACTAATTGCATTAACTTCAAATATTAATTTATTTGTTGATAGTTATGTTGATCATGATCATTTAATTAAGATAATAAGGAAAGCATAAAATACTGATTTGATTATTTAGTAATAAGTACTAAAAATAAAATAATACTATTTATAAAATGAAATATATTTATTCTCATAATAAGGAACATTTACGATATGCGAAAATAATACATCAATCAACTTATTCTTAATTTATAATATAAATTATTAGATGAATTTAAAAAATATTTACTTTGAATCATAAATTATTTTTAAGAAAGTAAAAATATTTCTAATGGCTAAATTTCTTTACATCAAAAAATACTTATAGAAAGCAAGCATGTTCTAAAAATAAAAATCATAAATTTTATACATAAATATAATTAGAATAAATTCCTATAATATCACCATTACTATAAATAGGATTACTTATTTTTTCTTTCCATAACATTTTTTTTCCCACACGTTCTTTTATGAAAGAATCAGATTTCTTCCTATCAAAATTATTTGATTGCATAGAACCCTGTTGTTGTGAAAAATAATTCATTGAATCCTGAGAAATTTCAGAGGAATCTTTCCTCGTAAAATCCACATCGAAACAATCAATCTTATATCCTGAAAAATTCAATGAATCTAAAATATCTTGGCGTCCAGTTTGAATTTTTTTATAGATATGATCAGAATCTACTTGTAACTTTACAGATAAATTGTCTCCAGACAAACATAACGTAGCAATAACGCTATCAGGACTATTAGGTTTTATATGTATTTTTAAAGTCTTAATAGAACCTCTATCTGTATAAGTAATAGATTCTGGAATCATTGGAAAACGCATAAAAGATGTTTTATTTATAATATTTTCTAAATATTTAAAGGAATCAAACCTATCACCATAATAGTATTTATTTTGACCAAGAAAACATTCTAGATTTATCATTTTTTCATCAGATGATAATACGTCAAATGGATTTTCTGTTAAAAAATCTACCTCTGTAAATAGCTCCTTTCCTGATAAATTTTCTTGTTCATTCCCTACATAATTATTATTTTCACTTGTATTAGATTTTAATTGTGAAAGATCAAATTTCATAGTCATTGGTGTATTGAGGGATGATTTATATTTTTTTTTATCTGATAAAATAGAAAATTTCTGAGGGAGAACACTTAAAATTTGTTCAATATCTTGTGTACTATTTGAATAAGACTCAATAGAAGAAATATCCTTATTATCAACAATAGTATCTCGTAAAATTAAGTACTGTGATACAATAGAACACAATGACTTTTCGACAGAAGTATTTGTCAAATAATTATCAATTAATACTCCTTCTTTTCCATCAATATGACTTTCTGTATTTGGAATAGTTAATAAAACTTGTTTAAATAAAGATTGATTTTGAAAATCAAAATCTTGTTTGTCAGAATTTTTATCTATATTTTTTATATTATTATTTTTCTTTTTTCCTTGAGTATAATCCAAATGATTATTCTTATTATCAAAAGTATTTTTATAAGGAATATTATTAACTTCCTTCATGATTTATCTCTCTTCTTTAAGTAAAGATTCTATTCCTTCTACTTTTTGGCGATTTTTTTTAATAAATGAATCTAAATTTAAATTCATGTTTTCATGTTCTTTTTTATATAAAGGAAAATCTTTGTTGATATAATTAAAATCGATATTAATCAAAGATTGTGCCATTTCAGACATAATAAACTCGGCAGATTTTTTTAAATTTATGTCTTTTATATCAAGAAAGTAATAAGGAATATTATAGGTACTAAGTTGTAATGAAATGATATCTACAAATGGAATATTCAAAATATTCTCATAAAGTTGTATTGTGTTCAAATCTTTATAATCAAGTCTACTACTAATTTTTTTTAATTGACTAACTGCTAAAAATCCTATTTTCCCTTTTCCAAGGATTACAGCTTTTTGAGCTATTTTAAAATAAATTACACGTTGATCTTCTAAAGATAAAAACGACATTATAAATAAAATTTCTTCATTGTTTAATTTACATTTATTATGAAATAAAAAATGCAATAAAAAATTTATAAAACGATCTTTATAAATAGAATAATAAAATTTGGTAATATAACTGCGAATATAACCAAATACACACTCATCTAAATATACATCTTTATTTAATTTAATTTCCAATAAATAACGTAAAGCAATTTCTTCTAAAAAAGTACCAGGAGATGTAAGGCGAACATTATCGAAAAACTTCACAGCTTTTTGTGAAGAAAATGACATCATAGCATTACCCATAATAATATGAAGGTATGGTGTAATCTCTGTATTATCCTTGTATTTATCTTTTATTTTACTTAATGCTTCAATAGATTCTTTAAATTCACCAGAAACGTATTTTTGTAAAGCACTAACTATATCAATATTAAAATATCCTTTTTTATCTTTTGAAATCAAATAATCTAAAATAGAAATATTTTTAGAAATAATAGTATATATCAAAACTGCATCAACATTACGATGATCTGCAAATTCATCAATATCAGTTTCACGTAGTTGTAATCCCACTTTTTTTACTATATAAGGAATTTTTTTCTGAACTAAAACATCTCCTCTAACTGAATCATTAAATGCATTTTGCAATAATCTTACTTTTTTATATGGAACGACAGAACTAACCAAATCTTTATCCATTGCGAAACTTAAAAATACATTCATATTTATAATCATTATACAAATTAGACATTTCTGATACATAGAAGCACTATCCCTGTACATCTTTTACTAAAATATCTATTCGTCTATTTGCTGCATTCATTGGATCTGATACAATTTTAAGACTATGATGTGCAAAACCGGAAATATTTAATATACGATCTTCAGAAATTCCTGATTTCATCAGAATTTTATAAGCACTATATGCACGATCTAGTGATAACTTCCAATTATCTCTTTTAAAATCATGAAATAAACTAGCATCGGTATGACCTCTAATAGAAATTTTTTCATTGCTATTAGAAAGAACTTCTCCAATTTTTTGAATAATCAAAACAGTCTCTGGCAACGGTATATGTGAACTCTTATCAAACATAGGATTATTATGTTGATCAATAATTGAAATCAATGTTCCATTATTCGTAGTATCGAAAATTACTCCTTTTTTAACATTATCTGATACTAATCCTAATAGTTTTGAACTTACTCTTTTTTTTAATTCTTGAGATCGTTTTTTTCTTTTCATCTCAAGAATCATTTTTTTATCAAGAGGAGGAAGAAAATAATTTTCTTCTATCTTTATTGCTTTTTCTTGACTTTTATTATTAGAAACAACTTTTCTCTGCTCTAAATATGGTACAAAAAGATCTTGATTTGAGTCACTTTTTTGTGGATTACTCAAATAAAAAATATTATCATCAAAATTATCTTTAGTACCTAAATTTATTGATAAATCATTATTAATTTGAGGAAAATTTTTAATGGATTCTTCTTCGTTAAAAATTCCTTTAGGAGCAATCTGTAAATTTTTACCAAAAGGATTAAAATACTCTTCTATTTCTCTTTTTGTATTATCATCAGTAGCATTAATAATCCACATTAATAAAAAAAAAGACATTAATACTGTCATGAAATCTGCATAAACAATTTTCCAAGAGCCGAGAGAATGCTTTGAATCATTTTTGTCTACTTTTTTCTTTATGAAAATAAATTGTTCATTTTTATTATTAAGATTTTCATTATAATTCATTTAAAAGCCTTCTGAATTTCTATTTTTCTTTTAACATCAGAAGACCAAGATTCAAGTTGAGTAGTTATCAAACTATCAGAAATTTTAGTATAAAATTCCACTGTATTTGAATCTTCATAACAAACCATTGGAGAATAATCTCCCAACAATTCCTCAATAAGCGAATGAAAATTTTTGGGACAATGAATTACTATTTTACCGCAATGGCCTTTTTTTAAAGAATCAATAATAATTCTTGAAAATTCAATTGCAGCCTTATTAGAAAATCCTATATCTAAAATAGATTTTAAAATACGTATTGCTTCAGATTCCAAAGAGTTTGAAAAACATTTAAAACAATCTCTAACAGCAACTGAAATAGCTTTGCTTGTACAGGATTCCAATAATTCACGCAAATCAGCAATCTCGTTCTCATAAGATTGCTTTATGGAATTATTCTTAGATTTCCAATGTAATTCTAGATCATTAACAGCCTTGTTATAACCTTCTTGATATGCTTTATCTCTCTCTTTTTGATAATTAATACAAGGAGAAGAAATTAAATCTACATTGGTGGTATCCGAAAAGCCAACTTTCTCAGACAATGAACTTACTATACTAAAATCTTCAAGACGAGATAAAATAGCATCCATCATTTTTCACCATACAATAAAATTATAAAAAATACTTTTTTACAAAATCGAAAATAAAACAGTTATTGAAGAACCACTTTACAATAAAAGTGGTTCTTCAAATTCCATAATATTAAGGATAAATACTAACGGAAAAGAGATAAAATTCTTGATGTAGAACCGTTAATAATAGATAAAGCTTGAATTGCTAATTGTTGCTGTGTTTGCAATGCAGCAAGCCTACTTGACTCAACTGACATATCAGCATCAACCAAGCGACCTATACCTTTTTGAATAGAATCACCCATAAATTTTATAAAATCTTCTTGCAAATGAATACGTGAACTAATAGACCCTATTTTACCTGCTGCAGAAGTAACAGATTGTAATTTGCTATCAACAAATGAAAGCATTTCTTGTATAGCGTTAGTTTCATTATGTACATCATCATTTGCACTCTTAGTAATATCCAATGTTACTATAGAATAATTCGTACTTATTTCTTCAGGTACTGATCTTGAATCGATAACAGTTGATTGTGTATCAACATAGTATTGTTTATTATTTAATTTTCTTGCAACAATACCTTTATATTTTACACCATCAATATCAATATTATCATCAGTAGTAGCAAGTACCCATTTATTAGTATTTTCTAAGCGAAGATATACTTTTTGTGTGCTAGAATCAGGTGTTGCTGTCCCTCCAGTTCCATTTCCAGAAGAGGTTCCTGTATTAGGGTTATCTGCTAAAACTGCAATACCAGCTTCTTGGTTAAAAACAGCACCTGCAGCTTTTAACCAATACGCATCAGTATTTACAATTTTAACTTTTTTATTAACTAATTTACCGTTTAAATTATGTATCTTTAAAGATACATCTTCTAATTGTGGTTTATTAATCTTGATCTTATTATTACTATCAAGAAGACCATGATGTTCTTCATTATTTGAAGAATCAAATAATATAGTATTCTTATCAAGAGAATAATCTATAGTTGTCACATTAACTGTACCATCATCATGACGAATAAAGGAACTAATAACACTTTTAGAAATAGAAGAAGACTCAGATTCTAATGACGATCTCAACCAATTCTCACCATTAAAAGAAGCTCCTTTTGCAATATCTTTCAATTGTTCCTGTAACTGCTCAATATCAGATTGCAAAGAACTTGAATCTGTACCACGCTCAATCGCTGCAACTAATTTTTCTTTTATACTAGAAATAACTTTAATAGCTTCATTAATCCCAGCCTTAGCAATATCTACTTTGGAAGATCCAAGTCCTATAGCATCAGATACTGCAGAAAGAGCTGCATTATCTGATTTCATTATTTGTGCAATCGACCAATAAGCTGCATTATGAGAAGCATCAGCAACACGCATTCCTGAAGAAACGCGATCTTGTGTTACTTCCAAATTATAATTAACATCCCGCAATTTTTGTGAGGCAGACATTGCAGGAAGATTAGTTAGAATAGTCATTATTTACTTGTCCTTAAAAAATTAAAATGACACTAAAAAATAAAACATACCGGGCTACCGGCGGTAACGGTCTGGCATCATGCCAACACATATTTTATGTTCCGTTGTGCATACTTCTTCTTAAAGTAGTAATATAAGCTTGCCTCATCCTTACTTTTTTATTTTAAGATAAAATATTTTAAATATAAAAATATAGTCGTTAAAATTAAAAATTAAGTCATCAAATAATAATAATTATTTAATATATCTAATATAAAGAATGCGATTTATATAAAAGCATAATTCATTTTATGATTATTGGCACAAAGTCAATTATAACTGTATATACTTGTGATTAATGATATCTATACTGATAAATTACAAATAACGAATAAAAAAATATCAAAATATTTATGAAGTAATGAGCAACATAACATATTCTGAAATAAATACATAAATCATTTATATGAATAGGATTACAGTAATTCTCAACATGGCGTACAGAAAGTTACTAATCACAATATTTTTTATTAAAAAATACCAAAATGGTGGGCCCGGAGGGATTCGAACCCCCAACCGAACGGTTATGAGCCGTTAGCTCTAACCCTTGAGCTACGGGCCCAAGAATAATATTCTTGCATTTATTATTAGATCAATACTTTTTTAGTAACTTGTTTCTCATTCAAGAGCAATACCTGAATCATATTTTTCTATAATATTTTTAATACTTAATTTTGATAAAAAATATTCTATAACGTTATACTTTTACAATCCAACTAAATCAATATTAGCAATATCAATAATTTTAAATACCACGCATTATTAATTAATATAAATATATTTTATCTACAACAATTAATTTAACTATTTATTCATTTTGAATATTACACAATTGTTTAATAAGATATTAAAAAACTTAATAAAAATAAAAAAACAATAGTATAATCAAGAATAAAATTTTGTATATGGGGAAATTTCCATAGAAATTAAATCTTTTAAAGATATGCAAGAATAATTAATTCTTAGAACATAAAGATAGTTTACGCCACTTCTGTACATGAATATTATGATCTTTAAAATTTGTAGAAAAAGTATGCTTACCTTTACCACTACTGACAAAATAGAAATCTTCAGTATGTAGTGGCTTGGCAACTGCTTCTAAAGATAATCGACTCGGGTTAGAAATAGCCGTTGGAGGCAATCCATTCATAAGATAACTATTGTAAAGTGTTTTTTTAGAGAAATTAGACTGAATATTTTTTTTATCTATCAAATCATAATCACCTTCTACAATACCATAAATAACTGTTGCATCAGATTGAAGTCTAATAGATTTTGAGAGACGATTTATAAAAACAGAAGCAACATGAGCACGTTCATCATCATTAGATGTCTCTTTTTCAACAATAGAAGCAAGAATAACAAAATCTTCTTTACTTTTTATTGGGTGATTTTCATCTCTAATATTCCATGCATAATCCACTATTTTTTTTTGTTCTGTCGTAGCTTGGTCTAAAATTTCAGATCGACTTGTACCCAAAGGAAACTTATAAGTATTTGGACTTAACGTACCCTCAAGAGGCAATTCTGATGGTAATTCACCTACAAGAAAAGCATCATTTCTTAACTTTTTAAAAATTTGTTTTACTGTAAATCCTTCTGGGAAAGAAATTGAATGCATCAAAACTTTCCCATACATAACCTTTTCAGCAATTTTAAGCATAGAAGAACCTTTTTCTATCTCATATTCTCCTGCTTTAATTCCTTGAGATCCAAAATATAACTGAGTTAAATAACGAAATATATATGGTTCAACTATTGCTCCAGAATTGAATAATTTTTTTGAAAACTCTTTTAATGACGTACCGCTGGGTATCAAAAGGACTATATTCTCTTTAAGAGGACCGTGTGCATTATAAATTCTTTTTAGATAAACATAATAAGTTCCAATGATAAACATCAAAAAGACTAGAAAAGGAACGATCAATTTTAACAAAAATGCTCTATTAAATCTAATCACTTTCAAGGGGATAAACTTTCTCAAACACCAATATATTAATATAACAAATTGAGTGCTATAAACATATTTATATAGAAAAACAAGTGATCAAATATCACTATCCTGAAATTTTTTAAACACTATAGAAACATTTGTTCCTCCAAAACCAAACGAATTAGACATAGCAATATTAATATTCTTTTTGATTGCCCTATGAGGGACTAAATCTATGAAAGTTTTTTTGGAAGGATTATCTAAATTAAGAGTTGCAGGAACAATACTATCACGAATCGCAAGATTACAAATAGCAGCCTCCACTGCACCTGAGGCTCCAAGCAAGTGACCCATAGCAGATTTAGTAGAAGACATAGAAACGTGACAACAGCTATCGCCCATCAATTTTTCGACAGCATTAAGTTCTATGACATCTGCCATAGTAGAAGTTCCATGAGCATTAATATAATCTATTTCACTAGGAAATAATTTAGCTCGAGAAATTGCAGATGACATGCAACGATATGCTCCATTACCATCCTCTGGTGGCATAGTAATATGAAAAGCATCTCCAGAAAGACCATATCCAACTAATTCAGAATATATTTTAGCACCACGAGCCTTGGCATGCTCAAGATCTTCTAGAACCAAAGCTCCTGCCCCTTCTCCCATAACAAAACCATCTCTATCTCTATCAAATGGCCTGGAAGCCTTTTTAGGATCATCATTAAATTTAGTAGATAAAGCTCTACATGCAGCAAAACTAGCAATACCTAAACGACAAATAGAAGCTTCTGATCCGCCAGCAACCATAACATCCGCATCACCAAAAGCAATAAAACGAGACGCATCACCAATTGCATGAGCTCCACTAGAACAAGCAGTAGTCACAGCATGGTTTGGGCCTCTTAAATTATGACGAATAGAAATATTACCAGATAGAAGACTAATAATACTTCCAGGAACAGTAAAAGGAGAAATCCTACGAGGACCACTATCGCGAAGAACATTACTGCTTTCTACGATTCTATTAATACCTCCCATACCAGAACCAAAAACTATTCCAGTAGAATTACGATCTTTATCTGTTTTAGGAGACCATCCAGAATCGGCTAGTGCCATATCTGATGCAACCATTCCATATAGAATGAACTTATCAATTTTACGAAGATCTGCAGGAGAAATCCAGTCTTCGTAATTAAAGGTTCCATTAGAACCATCTCCAGTTGGAATCAAACCCGCAATCTTAGAAGACAATCCATCTAAATCAAAATTTTTATCTAGATGTCGAATGCCTGTCTCACCCGCGACAAGACGAGACCAACTAACATCAACCCCACATCCAAGTGGGGTAATCATTCCAAGTCCAGTTACGACTACACGCCTCATAAATCTATATTTTCCTTTTTAAAATATTGCTATCATAATCAGAAACATATAGAGGAACAATCTAGAATCGGCGAGTGCCACATCTTATGTAAACTTCCATATAAAATTAACTGATTAATTTTGCAAAGATCTGCAGGAGAAGATCCGCTTTTCATATCCAAAGATCCCATTAGAAACGTTTCCATCTAAAATAAAAACTATGATATTAGAAGATAATCCATCCAAATCAAACTTTTAATTTACATATAAAATAATTACTTTATCCGTACGTAATAACAAAGATAGAAAGTAATATTAGCCCTATATTTAAATCTATTTAACCATATACCTCATAGCTATATTTTATTTTTCAAAACACTACTTTCTTAGTTAAGAGAATTATATAAAAAACGAGACAAACCAACCAGCGATACTAGACTGAGACAATTAATCTTAGTACAAAAGTCAATACTTAATTGTTTTTCTTTGAATTTTTTATAAAATCAATGGCACTACCAACAGTTAAAATATTCTTAGCACTATCTTCTGGAATCTCAATTGAAAATTTTTCTTCAAAACTCATTACGAGCTCAACAGTATCCAAAGAATCTGCACCTAGATCTTCAATAAAACGAGCACTTTCTTTTACTTGTTCCATTTCAACTCCGAGATGAGATACAATAATCTCTTTTACAGCATTAGAAATATCTTCATTAGTATTTGACATGATTAAATTATTCCTTATTTTTTTATTTAATAAATTTTACATGTAAAAACCCTATCGGGCAATTATCATTCTTATATCCCAATACTACATACTAATGTCAACTAAAACGATGTTTTCATACAAGACAAAATCTTAGTAACATATAAGTAATAAGAACTAGTTTTATAAGTTTAAAGCACTTCAGATATTGTATATGCAATAATCATTATTTTTTATCATGAAATACTTTTATTTCTTAAACCATTGCCATACCACCATTTACATGAATAGTCTGACCAGTAACATACGATGACTCTATAGAAGAAAGATAAAGAACGGCAGAAGCAACATCATCAACATTTCCCATACGTTTCATAGGAATGGAAGATATTATCTTCTCCTGTTGATCTTCTGTTAAGTTAGCGGTCATATTACTTCCTATAAATCCAGGAGCAACACAATTAACCGTTACATTACGCCTACCAGTTTCTTGTGCAAGCGCCTTAGTGAAACCTGTTAATCCAGATTTAGTAGTACAGTAATTCACTTGCCCAGCATTTCCTATAAATCCTACAACAGATGTAATATTAATTATGCGACCAAAACGATTTTTAATCATAGCAGGAATTAATTGACGTGTTAAAATAAATGCTGACGTTAAGTTAACAGATAAAACGTCATCCCAATCCTTATAACTTGCACGCATAAATAGAGAATCTCTTACAATTCCCGCATTATTCACAAGAATATCAACATCCCCCATATCCTCGTTGACTTTTTTGGATAAATTTTCAACAGATGAACGATCTGAAAAATTAGCTGGGAAAAGGAAAAAACGATTAGTATCATCAAAATTATTAGCTACTTTCTCTAATTTTTCCAAAGACGTACCATGCAATCCAATAGAAGCCCCTTGCTGATATAAAATCTTAGCAACTGCAAGACCAATACTACCACTAGCACCTGTAACTAATGCTTTCTTACCAGTTAAATCAAACATCTAAACAACACCCTAACCAATTATGGATCTAATAGCCGAATCTATATCCTCAACCTTACACACAGAAATAGCTGATATAGATTTATCAATACGCTTAGCAAGACCTGTTAATACTTTTCCAGAACCAACCTCATAAATATTCTTTGCACCATGTTTTACAAGAGACTGTACAGTTTCTCTCCAACGTACTCTACCTGATACTTGTTCTACCAATAATCTAGAAATCTCATTAATATCAGAAACTGGACTCGCACATACATTTGGCAAGACAGGAACTATTGGATCTTGTTTTTTTATACCATCCAACATCCATTTCATAACTTTAGAAACGGGACGCATTAAAGATGAATGAAAAGGAGCAGATACAGGCAAAACAACTGCACGCCTTGCGCCTTTATCAATACAAGCATCAACAGCCCATTTAATAGCATCTTTTATCCCAGAAATAACTATTTGACCCCCACCATTATCATTCGCTACTTCGCATACACCAATCTCAGAAGCCTTAGCACAAATAGAATCTACAACACAATAATCCAAACCGATTATCGCTGCCATCCCTCCTAATCCTGGAGGAACAGTTTCCTGCATAGATTTTCCACGAGCTCTAACCAATCTAATAGTATCAGATAAAGAGAATGATCTTGCTGCACAAAGAGCCGTATACTCTCCTAAAGAATGCCCAGCAACATAACTTATATCTCTCTCAATAGACAATCCATTTTTTTCCATTACCCTAATAAAAGCCATAGAAACTGCTGTTAAAGCAGGTTGAGCATTACAAGTAGCAGTTAATTCTTCCTGAGGACCATACCACATCAAACTAGAAAGATTTTGACTTAAAGTACAATCAACCTCTTCAAATACGAGACGAGATTCTGGGAAAGCTTCATAAAGATCGCGCCCCATTCCTATTACCTGACTACCTTGTCCTGGAAAAGTCAATACCGTAGACATATGAGAATTATATCACTCCTATATTTTTTGATGTTAAGTCCTATATTTTAAATAGAAAGTCAAGAAAAACGAATTATGCTTGCACGATTAGTACCGAACTATCCGATAATCTAACCTATCAATAAATACTTTAAATTATGCTCTCCACAATATTTTTTTATTATCATCATTCTGGATTACAATTTATACGAAATAACATGATGGCTTTATTAAGTGCAAAATATGATACTATAAACACTATTTAAAATCATAATTTTCTCAGTTTATTTATTTGTAAATGATACCTGATTACCTATATATATGATATATTCATATAAGATAATAAAACAAATAAATCAATAAATTACCTATTTTAGATTGTATTTTATTGCGTCATGATTTGAAATGTTCAAATATTTATTTAGCAATCAAGAGAATAGCTTGCATTATAAGTAACACTCTAAATTGCTTGACCATTCATATAAAACAATGTTAATCGTCAATCATGAGTATAAAAGTTGTGTTTTAATTAGGGTTATATATATATGATATTACGTTATTTTTTATGTTTTTTTGTATTATCCCTCGCGATAATTCCTGTGCCATCTTCTGCAGCACCAAGAAAAAAGGTAGTACTATCAAGTTTTTCTGTCATCGGTGATATTACAAAGAATATTGCCAAAGATTTACTGCAATTAAATATTTTAGTTAAAGCTGGGAATGATTCCCATAGTTATCAAGTGACTCCTTCAGATGCAATTAAAATACAAAATGCAGATCTTATATTATTTAATGGTTTGCATCTTGAAGAGACTTTTATGAAATATTTTACTAATTTGAAAGAGGGTTCTAAAATCGTTACGGTTACTGATGGAGTAGAACCTATTAATATATCAGAGGATCCAAATGCAGGTTATGGTGAACCAAATCCACATGCTTGGATGTCTCTAACAAACGCTATGATATATATTGAAAATATTAGGAAAGCATTGACAGAACTAGATCCTGATCATGCTAAAGAATATAAGCGTAACGCTACGGAATATGCAAATAAGTTAGAAAGAGAAATATTGCCTTTAAAATCTAAAATTGATAAAATTGATCCAGAAAAGCGTTGGTTTGTTACTAGCGAAGGATGTCTAGTGTATTTAGCAAAAGATTTTGGCTTTAAATCGCTATACCTATGGCCAATTAACTCTGATTCTGAAAGAAGTCCCTTGAAAATTCGCGATGTAATAAACAAGATGCGTCTTTATAAAATCAAGTATATATTCTCAGAAAGCACAAACTCTGATCAGCCTGCTAAACAAGTAGCTAATGATACAAATGCTTCTTATGGTGGAGTTCTATATGTAGACAGCCTTAGTAAGCCAAATGGTCCAGCACCTACTTATTTAGATTTACTTAAACTATCTCTTACAAAAATAACGGATACCCTCTCCAAATGAAAATAGATTTTAATACCACTTCCATAGAATGTGGAATAAATTTAAAAAACATATCAGTAACATATCGTAATGGATATTGCGCTTTAAAAGATGTCAGTCTTTTTATACCTGACAATACAATAACTGCTTTAATTGGAATAAACGGAGCTGGTAAGTCTACTTTGTTTAAGTCTATCATGGGATTTGTCCCACTAGATAAGGGGTCTATATCGATATTTAACAAAACAGTAGAAAATGCATTAAAAGCAGATCTTATTTCCTATATACCTCAAATGGAATCTATAGATTGGACTTTTCCTATTCTAGTAGAAGATGTTGTTATGATGGGTCGCTATAAACATATGAACTGGCTTCGAATTCCTTCAAATAATGACTATAATATAGTAACAGAAGCATTAGATAACGTAGGAATGTCCTTTATGCGAAACAGGCAAATTGGTGAACTATCTATAGGGCAACAAAAACGAGTTTTTCTTGCTCGTGCGCTCGCTAAAAAAAGTAAGGTTATCATATTAGATGAACCTTTTGCAGCGATTGATTTTAAAACAGAAAGAGAACTTATTTCTCTCTTAAAATCATTACGCAATGAGGATAGAATGATATTGATTTCTACGCATAATATTAATTCTATCCCTTCTTTTTGTGATAGAACTGTTTTTCTCAAAAATACGGTAATCTCATCTGGATTAACCTCAGATATCTTTAATGAGGATAATATTGGAAAAACCTTTGGAACTGAATCGTATCATCAACAAGCATATTCTACTGTTTGCATATGAGGATAGATAATTAAAATGACAATAGCTCCATTAATGAATTATATTCTAGAACCTTTTACGTATAGCTACATGAGTTCAGCTATATGGACGAGTACACTTATAGGATGTGTTTGTGGATTGCTATCTTCATATCTCATCTTACAAGGATGGTCTTCAATTGGCAACGGTATTTCTCATGCAATTTTCCCCGGAATAGTTGCTTGTTATAGATTAAATATTCCTTTGTCAATTGGAGCTACTCTTTCAGGAATGTTTGCTACTGGAATGATGGTAAGAATACGAGAAAAAACAAAGCTACGCGAAGATGCTGCTATTGCAGTGGTTTATATATCCTTTTATTCTTTTGCTATGTTTATGTTATCTCTCTCGCCATCTTCTGTTTATATAGAGAGTATTTTTCTAGGGAATATTCTTTCTATGAGTCAATTTGATAAGATTCAAGTCTTGATTATAAGTCTTAGTGTCATGTCAGTTATATTTATGAGATGGAAAGACTTTATACTTTTATTTTTTGATGAAGGACACGCTCATTCAATAGGGATAAATGTAAAATTTTTAAAAGTATTATTTTTTAGCTTGTTAACTATAACTATAGTTATTGGTTTCCAAACAGTGGGAATATTACTTGTAACTGCAACAGTTATCACACCTGGAGCTACTGCTAAGTTAATTACAAAATCATTTGGAAAATATCTTATTTATAGCGCTTTTTTTGGAGCTACTAGTAGCTTTTTAGGATCATATATAAGCTATTTTCTAGACTGTAGTCCTGGAGGAATCATTGTAATAATAGAAACCAGCTTATTTTTACTGTTTCTATTATTGTTTTCTAAAAAATATAAAACTATATGAACAATTTTTTCTATAAATAATCTAAAAAAGAGAATTTTTATGAGTGATATTCTTTACTATACTATGTTGCCTTTACGATTTGCTGCAATTCAAAATAGTTTTATTATTGCTACTATAGTAGTAATTCCTATGGCAATTTTGTCTTGTTTTCTAATTTTAAAAAATCAATCTTTCGCAGGAGAAGCTATTTCACATTCGGTTCTTCCTGGAATTGTGTTATCCCATATAGTTGGGATACCGTTAGAAATAGGAGCTTTTATCGCAGGAGTTATTTGTACATTATCTGCTGGATACCTTAAAGAAAAGAGCTTTTTTAAAGAAGATATCTTACTAAGTATAGTGTTCTCTACCATGTTCGCTATTGGGATAATTATAATGTTGAAGGTTCACAGCTCTCTTCATTTTAGCCACATATTATTAGGAGATATGTTAGGAGTATCTAAGTCAGATATTATAGAAACTGCTTTTTTCGCACTTATTTCATCATTATTCTTAATAATAAAAAAGAATGATATTCTTCTCATGATATTCGATCCTATACATGCTCGTTCTATTCAAATTCCTGTAAAATTATTACATTACACTTTTCTAATTTTACTATCTCTTGTTATTGTTATTTCGTTAAAATCGATCGGACTTATTCTTCCTCCAGCAGTGTTAGTTATTCCTGGATCAACTGCATTTCTATTATCTAAACATCATACAACAATGATATTAATTTCGATTATTATTTCCGTAATATGTACTATTTTAGGGATATATTGTAGCTTTTTTATAAATAGTGCAGCCGCACCTACGATTGTCGTTCTAATGGCGTCTTTTTTCTTAATGGTAAGCTCTTATAAAATAATATGGAAAAACACTTAAACTATTGCCGTAAAAGAAGAAATAAAAACACGTGTTTGCATTGTACTAAAATATAAATAAAATGTTTAATTTAAATTTATATTGACAAAATTTAAGGACCATTATGACATTTTTTATTTATACCAGAATGGTTTTATATCAATTTTTACTATTTATTGAATTAGTGTTATCATCCATTTTTTGGGATGGAGTTCCATTTTTAGAATTATTGTCAACCTTGTCTAAACTATGATTAGAATCATCCTGTGAATTATTCGAATTAAGATATATAGGAGACTTTTCAACTGATTTTGAATTACTGTCATTTGTAATGATAGGATCTTTGCAACGTATTAACCAAACATCATATATAGAATGATCAATAGCATTCATTGCTGGACTATCAGCAAACATCCAACCAGAAAAAATTGAACGTACTGTATGATCTGCAAGAGATTCATTAATTGACACAAAAGCATCAACTCGTTGAGAGTCGTTATCATCTCTTGAGTAACAAACCATCGGCTTAATTGTTAAATAACCGAATTGAACGCTTTTATTAACTTCAACGTCAAATGTTAAAATACGACCAGTGATCTTATCCATACCAGCAAATTCAGCTATTTTATTTGCAAATCTAGCAGAGTTTGCAATATTAGCATTACTGGATATAAATAATATAGTTAATAGAAAAGCTATGTATTTCAAAAATAAATAATCCTAAATGATATTGTTACTAAGTAAACTAATAAATTTAAAATTAACAATCAGGAGACCAAGCTTTATATTTAATTTTACTATTAGGATTATTATTTTTATTAAATCTCGGACAATAAGAATTTAATGATCCTGTAAAATTAACTCTATGTGGTTTCTGCCAATTAAACACATATTCTTTTTCCTGCGTAGGAACATCTACTCTACGATAATGAATCCAACCATGCCACATAGGTGGAATAGAAGAAGGATCTGCATATCCCTTATATATAACCCAGCGTTTTGGAAATCCATAAATATCTTTACGACCTTCATAATATGTATTACCGAATTCATCTTTTCCAATAATACGACCATAACGCCAAGTGAAAAACCTTGTACCTAAAGTTTGACCATTCCACCAAGTGAAAATTTGTAATAAAAGGTTTTTCATATAAATTCCCTTTTCTGTAATTGCAATACAAATTTCAAAATAATAAAAATTATAAATCTAAGTTATATAATAAAAAACACAAAATAATACTATAAACAAGTCTAAATTAAATTAGTAAGATAATAGAAACATCATTTTAGAAATCAAAACAACAAATAACAATAACAAAATAGTTCCATTAATTAACCATTGGAATTAAACCAGCTAAATCATCGACAATACGCTTAATCTTAGAAAAATTATCTCCTTCAGCCATAATACGAATTATAGATTCTGTACCTGAAGCTCTAACAATTAACCTACCCATTCCAGATAGCTCAGATTCTGCGTCAGCAATAGCCTCCATAATCAATGAACTATTTAAAACAGAAGTATCTTTAACTGGAATACTGCGCAAAAACTGAGGATATTCTTCAAAACAATGACACATCATACTCACAGGTTTATCATACTTCTTTATATATCGTAAAACCTGCAAAGATGCGACAAGTCCATCTCCTGTGGAACCATAGTCAGATAAAATAATATGACCAGATTGTTCACCACCAACATTAAATCCGTTATTTTTCATATATTCCATAACATGGCGATCACCAACTTTAGTACGCTCTAATGACAAGCCAAGACTAGCAATAAATCTCTCAAGACCAATATTAGACATTACCGTAGTTACAATACCGTTACCTCTTAACAAGGAATGACTCATCCACTCCTTTGCGATAAGAGC
The DNA here is from genome assembly GCF_036858155.1 of Candidatus Liberibacter brunswickensis. Classification (NCBI taxonomy): domain Bacteria; kingdom Pseudomonadati; phylum Pseudomonadota; class Alphaproteobacteria; order Hyphomicrobiales; family Rhizobiaceae; genus Liberibacter; species Candidatus Liberibacter brunswickensis. Next base: position 45,331 of record NZ_JAAEJX010000009.1, read on the forward strand.
CATAATCTGATCTCCATTAACTACAGCACCTTTCTCATCCACTATGATAACCCGATCACCATCTCCATCTAAGGAGATACCGATATCAGCACGTACTTCGTGTACTTTTCTCTGTAGAGACGAAACATTCGTAGAACCGCAATCAAGATTTATATTTATGCCATTAGGTTTATCTCCAATAACGACGACATCTGCCCCTAACTCTCCAAATATCTCTGGAGCGACTTTATAAGATGCCCCGTTAGCACAATCTACAACAATCCGCAAACCTTGCAAATTAACATCAGGTGGCAAAGTACGTTTCACATGTTCAATATAACGATCATGTACACCATTCACACGCTTTGCATGTCCAATACTATCATAACAAGATAAATACGGTGTTAAATCCTCTTCAAGGAGGTTTTCAATACGAAATTCAATATCGGTAGAAATTTTATAACCATCTGGATCAAAAAGTTTTATACCATTATCTTCATAAGGATTATGAGAAGCAGAAATCATTATACCAACATCAGCAAGAAGAGATCTCGTTAGCATCGCAACAGCAGGAGAAGGAATAGGGCCAAGAATAAAAGCATCCATTCCTGCCGCAGTAAAACCTGCTACTAATGCATTTTCAAGCATATAACCAGATAGACGAGTATCCTTTCCAATGACAACTCTGCGTCTACGGTGATTTTTTTTCCCTCTAAATAAATAACCTACAGCAATACCAACACGCATCATAAAATCAGGGGTAATTGGGAAAGTATTAGACTTACCACGAATCCCATCAGTACCGAAATACCGTCTCTTCATATCTACTCCTCTAAGGATTGATATTAAATAAAAAATAAAAATATTTTATCAAAATTACAACATAAGAACTATAAAATACATTTTACAACATAGAATATTAATTCTAAAAAATAGTAACTCATTATACTTCACGATTCCTGAATATTATTAGAATTTTCTTTCTAATCACAATTGGACACATCAGTAGTTTTTACATTTTCTTCAGGACAATCAATATTTTCTTTTTGAATACCTGATTGAGGAACTGATATACATTTTGAAGATTCATTTCCTTCTAAAGATCTACTTATTTTTTCACCTCTAATTAAAGACGCAATTTCCTTTCCAGATAACGTTTCATATTCTAATAATCCCTCAGCAATAGCAATAAAATTATCATTCTTATCTTGTATAATTGATTTAGCTTTTTGATATGCTTCTTCTATAAGACGGAACACTTCTTTATCTATTTTCTGAGATGTATCATCCGAAACACTTCTAGAACGAGACACAACATGTCCTGGAAGTACTTCTTGCTGACTTTCTCCATAAAAAACTTTTCCTAATACATCAGAAAAACCAAATTGAGTTACCATAACACGTGCTAATTTAGTTGCATATTCAATATCTGACATAGCACCTGAAGTAACATTATCTTTTCCAAAAATAATTTCTTCAGCAACTCTACCTCCCATTAGAATAGCTAAACGGGATATCATCCATAGATAACTTGTTGAATGACGATCTGCCTCAGGTAATTGCATTACCATACCCAATGCTCTTCCACGTGGAATTATAGTAGCTTTATGAAGAGGATCTGCTTTTGGAACATGACAAGCAACAACTGCATGTCCAGCCTCATGATAAGCAGTTATCTTTTTTTCTTCTTCTGTCATTGCTGTAGAACGACGTTCTGCCCCCATAAGGATTTTATCTTTTGCATCTTCAAATTCTTGCATTGTAACCAAACGCCTGTTACGACGGGCCGCCATCAATGCTGCTTCATTTACCAGATTTCTCAAATCTGCACCAGAGAAGCCAGGAGTCCCTCTAGCAATAGTTTTTAAAAAAACATTAGAAGCAAGTGGAACATTACGACTGTGAACTATAAGTATTTGCTCTCTACCAACAACATCAGGATTAGGAACCGTTATCTGGCGATCAAAACGACCTGGTCGTAACAAAGCAGAATCCAAAACATCAGGACGATTAGTAGCAGCTATAAGAATTACACCTTCACTAGATTCAAATCCATCCATTTCTACCAATAATTGATTTAGAGTTTGCTCACGCTCATCATTACCACTCCCTAAACCTGCACCACGATGGCGACCAACAGCATCAATCTCATCAACGAATATAATACATGGTGAATTATTTTTAGCTTGTTCAAACATATCACGAACACGAGAAGCACCAACTCCAACAAATAATTCTACAAAATCAGAACCAGATATAGTAAAGAATGGAACGTTAGCTTCGCCCGCTATAGCACGAGCTAATAATGTTTTACCAGTCCCAGGAGGCCCTACAAGAAGAACTCCATGAGGAATACGACCACCTAAACGCTTAAATTTTTGAGGATCACAAAGAAAATCTACTATTTCTTGTAAATCTTCTTTTGCCTCATCAACACCAGCTACATCTTCGAATGTTACACGAGCAGAATTTCCTGAAAGCAACTTAGCTTTGGACTTTCCAAAACCCATAGCACCACGTGCTCCCCCTCCTTGTATTTGTCTCATAAAAAACATCCATACAAGAAATATGAATATTAACGGAAACCAACTACTAAAATAGCTTATTAAGCTTGTAGAACCATCATTTACTGGCTTTGAAGCAACTTCTACATCCTTCGAAATCAATTTAGATAAAAGATCATCGCTGATACCTGATGGAGAGTAGGTTTGAAAAGGAGCATTACCTCTAACATAAACTCCAGATATATTACGCCCTACAATAGATACCTTGTGAACGGATCCATTATCTACATCTTTCATAAATTGAGAATAAGAGATCTCTTGCATACCATCTTGCACAGAAGAAGGCGCTTGAAATATAGAAAAAGACGCTATTAAACACAATGCTATCATAATCCATAAAACGAAATTCCTAACGTTAGAACCCATTTAAATACACCTCAGAATTAAAATTAACTATCGACTAACTAAAAGTACGAATAATCTAAATAGAACCATGATGATAATAACAATAATTCAATAAAATCAATCAAAATATATATTGTTTTTCTCAAAAAATGGCAATCTTGGAACAGATACTCCCCCAAATAATATAGAAAACTCGTGAAAAACAGGTAAATCAAATCTCGTCATAAAACGAGAAAAAGGTGCCATAAAAGGTTTCCCTCCTTTTTTAGACGGCATACTAGAAATAGCACGCTGTGCAACTATAGAAGGAATGCCAGAAGGGACATCACTCTTTTTATATGACCTAGGACCAATCTGAACAAGTGTATCAGATAAGTTTTCAAATTTATATCTTCCATCCCAGATAGCGGTTTCCTTAGGAGGAATACTAAGAGTAGGAAGATTTCGCACTGCACGTGTTATCCACAAAAAATTAGCACGTCTATCTATTACAACTCTTCCAATACTAATACATCCCATTTTACCATATTTGATAAATGACATTAGTCTTTTCATGGAACTATATCCTGGAAAAAAAAATTGTCCACCACAAACCGCGATAGAAACCTTTAACAAATATGAGACAAGGGATGAATCCATATATAATACATCATTTGATACAGATATAATTGATCGCAAATGAACTGTCAAATATTTGGGAATCAACATAGATATAGAATTATTAATTGTCATTCGCAAATTTTTAAATTTTTCTATCTTGTCATGTAAAGAATAAAGATCAATATCACTAATAATACGCCTCACACGAGCACGTTCAAATCTATCATCATTATTACTAGGATCTTCACACCAACCAATATTGCGTTGCATTAAGAAAGAACGTATATCCTCTCGACGACATCTTAAAAATGGACGAACAATCCATAAATGAAGATCATATAAAATAGTATCACATATACCAGAAAGACCCATACCTTTTTCGGCGCAATCACGCTGAGAACGCATATAAACTGTTTCTAATTGATCATCGAAGGTATGTGCTGTAACAACTAACGTAGCACCAATTATCTTAGCATGTTTAGAAATCAACGCATATCGCACTTCTCGAGCAGCAGCCATTAATCCTGTTTTAGGCTTTGGATTTTTCCACGAAACTACTGAATGAGGAATTCCTAATTTAAAACATATATTTGAGACATATTTAATTTCATCTTTAGCCTCCATCCTCAGATCATGATCTACAGAAATAGCAGAAAATTTAATATTTCTAAAAGAACTCTCTGAAAGGATAGAATGTAAAGCGACAAGTAATCCCATAGAATCTGACCCACCAGAAACAGCTACAAGAATATGTGCAGGATTTGCAATACTGCACACAAAAAATCTTATACTTTCTATAGGAGATAAAAACACAAGAAAATCTTTATAAATTGGTTACTAAAATAAATGTAGCCATACAATTCATGATTTACTAATTTTAAAAACAAAAAAATTACATGAGCGTAAAATAGCAAAACATGATTTGATTAATATAATCAACCCTTAAATAATTCTTAACAACTATTTATACATCTAAAAGGTACAATAAGTTCAAATATTACATTAAATTCAAAAAATTAATATTTACATTAAGTAATAGATCTATCTACATTCTTTTAAAACAATTACCACACGACGATTTTTTGCATAAGCATTCTCGTCACGACCAAGCATAGAAGGAACTTCTTTTCCATAGGAAGTAACTTTCATGCGAGATTGATTAATACCTCCAGCCAAAAAATAATTAAAAACCGAATAAGCACGGTGAAACCCTAATGCAATACTACTATTTCTAGAACCATGTTCATCTGTATGACCCTCGATAAGAAAGTCACAATCATTTTTCTCAAGAAAAGATGCTAAATTAGACAATAACTGAATTTCTGATGGACGAATGTAATATGAATTTACATCGAAAAAAATACTATTACCAGTTTCAGCAAGTTGGCTTTTCAAATAATCATAAGACGATGTTTCAGTATCAGCATTATCATTTACGTCATAACCTACCATGGAAATTGCCGATAAAATACCTAAAATAGCAATATATTGCTGCATAAAAAACCCTTTCGTACTAGTTCTCTGCACAAACTAACAGTTATTTTTTTTGAACAATAGATATAAGTTTTTGCAAAAAGAAAAACATATAGTAAATGCACTTAATCAGCAGATGCTACCCAATGTGGATCTAAAGCATATGAAGGCGTCTTGATTAATTGTTCATTACGACCATTTAAATCAATTGAATATAGTTTTGATCTTAAATTATCATTTTTACGAGAAAACATCAAAGCGCGACCACTAGGAGACCATGTAGGAGTTTGCAAGTTAGAATCCTCTACTAATATGCGCTCTTCTGAACCATCTGCTTTCATCACTCCAATAGCAAACTTTCCTTCATACAATCTACTAAAAGATATAAAATCACCTCGCGGAGACCACGAAGGATCAAAATACGACGCATCGTCATTTTGTGAAATACGTTTTTGACTTGATCCATCTGATTCCATTATATAAATTTGTCGCATTCCTCCCCTATCACTTTCAAAAACTATTTTTGAAGAATCCGGAGAAGGAGAAGCAGAGATATTAGTAAACAAGGTGTTTGTTAAACGGTTAAAAGAGTTCGAATACAAATCAACACTATAAATATCCATTGCTTCTTCTTTTTGAACACTCATAATTATTCTATTACCATTGGAAGAAAAATGAGGAGAAAATACCATGCCTCTAAAATTACCAACCCTCTTGGGAGCTCTGTTTATTCTAACATCAATCAAATAAACCTTGAGAAGGTTATAATCATCATAAGTAGTGTATGCAACCTTCTGCTGGTTATTAGAAAAGTGTGGTGAAAAAAGTATTTGATCTTTATTAGGAGTCAAATAACGTACATTAGCACCATCTTGGTCCATGACACATAAACTATTTTTTAACATACCATCAGAAACGTTTTCAGAAACGAACAAAACACGCGTATTAAAATCACTATTTTCACCAGTAATATTTTTATATATTTCATCAGAAATAATATGAGCAATTTTTCTCCAATTACCCGGAGAAGAAAAAAATTTCTTTCCTATTATCTGTTTGCGATCTTTAACATCCCATAATCGGAATTCTGTACGCAAGCGATCTTTACCTTCTTTAATCACCCGACCAGTTACAAGAACTTGAGCACCTATACTATGCCAATCTTGAAAACGTGGGATACTATCTGGATTAGTTATTTTTTGTTTGAAAGAACTTTGTAGTATAAGATTAAATACATCTGATCCTTGGAAATCTTTTGTTATAACCTCTGATAAGTTATTTCCTAATTCATCGATAGACACAAATTTAGTAACAGCAATAGATACTGGCGAATATTCAGGACTATTGATATCAACCTTTACCAAAGCATATGTTGGTGATAAAAAACCACAGATAAATACCAGCAATAAAAAAAGATTTAGCTTCATACTAAGTTCCTTAAATTACAAAATCTCAAAACAAATTCCTTTTTAATTTCAAAACAATGGCATATACATAGACAAGGAAGAACACTACATCTTTGACGGTATAAAAAGAAGATTTATATTACGCAAACTATTGTAAGAATCTGAAGGAATCTTAAAAGGTTGTGATTTTATAACAGCTTTTCTTGCATTTTCCTTTAATATTCGACGAATTAATTCTGTTCCACCTACTGCCTCAACCTTAATATTTCCTAAAACCAAACCATTTTGTTTCAACTGAAAACGAATTCTAATCCGTAATTTCTTAAATTTCTTGAAATCAGGAGGAATATTCCAATTATCTATGATTTTTTTTCTTACAACACCTATCGCATTTTGAAAAAGAATTTTTTGACTATTAACCTTACCAAGTCTTGGTAATATTACTTTATATTTCCTATTAGGTCTTAAGATACTATCCTTATCTATAGAAGGAGGAGATAATCCTTGCGATTTATTATTCTTGTTTGTTGTTTTGACATCCAGCTTCTTGTCAAGTACATCATCATGTACCTCTGATGAAAATATCTCTTTCGACGTTTGCCTTACTTTATTAGAAGAAAACTTAGCCTCATCTTCTGTATTGCTCATATTCATCTGATCAATAGACGTATCACTATCAGGAAAATCATGAACAATATTCTCCCTAATTGTATCTTTTAAATGGGAAACTTGCTCTTTTTCCCTCTTGTTGGGACTAATACCGTGTTTACTAAAATAGTAACCTTCATTATAAATATTATCTACAGATAACATCTCATGACGAGATTTCGGAATGAACAACTGAATACTAAAATTGAAATACAGAATTAATAAGAATATAACGTGCAATATCATAGATATAGCAAGACCATTCTCTCCACGCACAGCTTTATCATCCTTTTATCTTCGGACAACGAAACTAACGTTTCTATGCCCACTGTCCCGGACATTCAACAAAATACTCATTATGATACCATAAGGTGAATGACTTTCACCTCTAATCAATATGTATTTGTTGAACTTACCACTCTGTAACAATTCTATATTTTTGGTTATTTCATTCAATGAAACCTTTTTTCCTTTCATACGAATCTCTCCATTCGCATCGACATCTATTATAATAGGATATATATTGATATCAAGATATGGAGAACAATCCGATTTTGGATTAATACTCATAAAGCTTCCAATCAAGACCATGATTAAAATAAGAATTGAAACTATTAAAGCAATAGATTGTAATTGGCTATTTGTCGTTCCATAAATTATTATAGGATTACGGCTTCCTCTTCTCTTATTGCGTATTTTCATAACGCCAACCTGTTTTTGTGTATTTATCATCAAATAACTTTGTTAAAAACAGAAAAGAATATTTCTAAGACATATTACATTCAGTTTGTCGAGAAAGTATTGCTGAAAACTCATCAGCAAATCCTTCCATTTGCACTGAAAACTTTTTTGAATCTGCCATAAACTTACTATAAGCTATAGAAGATGGAATTGATACACAAAGACCTAAAAAAATGCTAATCAAAGCTTCTATTATTCCAGGCATTGAAACGACCATATTAGAATGATGTTCAGCAATACTTTGAACAAAACTCATCATGCCTAAAACAGAACCTAAAATACCTATAAGCAAACCTACAGAAGATATATTTTCAAGAAAACTCAATCGTCCTATTATATATTCTAATTCACGAGCGATAGCTACATCCATCATACGATCTATACGATCTTGCATTCCAATGGGAGAACGAGCTCCTTTTTCGCAGCTTTTCTTCCACTCACTCATAGCAGACATAAATATAGTAGCTAAACCAACGTTATGATTATCTTTTAATAATTTACACAATGCGTCTAAAGACTGCCCCGACCAGAAAAGTTTTTCAAACTCTCTAAAATGACGACGCATTATAATAAAACTTACACTTTTTTGAATGATAATGCTCCAACTATAAATGGAACAAATAAATAGCAAAATGATGATACACTTGACCGCTAATCCCATCTGCATAAAAAAAGAAAAAATACTTACATCCATGATAATAAATCCAAAATTATTCACATATTTTTCCTATAAGGATTGAAATACAATTTATAAAATAATATCAAATATCAACTCTAAAGACCTGCTTATCATAAAAACCATCTCCTACCAATGTTCCCCTCTATGCATTCAATCAAATTTTAAAATGTGATATAACCAAATAACGAAATTTACTTTTTATCAATATAAGGATAGTTTTTAACTGCATTAGGAACGTCAATACCAAGATGTTTCCAAGCAATGGGCATCAAAATCCTTCCACGAGGTGTGCGTTGAATAAATCCCTGTTGTATCATATAAGGCTCTATCAAATCCTCTATAGCATCTCTAGGCTCTGAAAGGCCAGCAGAAATAGTATCTATACCAACTGGACCACCCTTAAAATTACGAGCAATCATTGTCAAATAACGCAAATCAAGTTGATCAAAGCCCATTTTATCTACTGATAGACGAATCAAAGCTGTATCTGCTATTTCCTTAGTAATAGTATTAGCATTTGCAACCTCAGCAAAATCTCGTATACGCCGTAACAATCTTCCTGCAATACGAGGAGTTCCTCTAGAGCGCATAGCAATTTCATATGCCGCATCATCTGTAATATCTAATCCTGTTAACTTCGCACCTCTATGCACTATGATTTTTAAATCTTCTATTTTATAGAAATTTAATCTAATCGGAATACCAAAGCGATCTTGTAGTGGACTGGTAAGCAAACCAACTCTTGTCGTTGCCGCAATTAGAGTAAAACGTGATAAGTTAATTTTTACAGAACGAGCTGAAGGACCTTCCCCAACCATTAGATCTAGTTGAAAATCTTCCATGGCCGGATAAAGAATCTCTTCTACAACCGCGCTAAGCCTATGTATTTCATCAATAAATAAAACATCATGATCATCTAAATTAGTAAGCAAAGCTGCAAGATCTCCTGCTTTTGTAATGACAGGCCCTGAAGTCGAACGAAAATTTACTCCCAATTCTCTTGCAATGATATTCGCTAAAGTAGTCTTACCCAATCCAGGAGGGCCTACAAATAATACATGATCTAACGATTCAGAACGTGACTTAGCAGCTTCTATAAAAACTTTTAGATTAGAACAAGCTTCTACTTGACCTGTAAATTCCCCTAAAGTTCTCGGACGCAACAAAGAAATATCTGAGTCCTCTTTAGAAGAATGCCCTGACAATAATCCTTCACGATCTACCATTTTACTATCATTTTCATGAATTGAATGTATAAAAATAAGATAATTAACATTACATTTCTTTCAAAGCCAATCGAATGATCTGACTATCATCAATAATATTTTGTTCTTTTTTAATAACTGAAACAACAGCAACTGTTGCTTGATCTTGACTATACCCTAAGTTAACCAGGGCAGATATAGCATCAATAGCAACTTCAGGTATAGAGTTTACATGTAATTGTTCTCTATTATTTAAAAAAGACATCTCTTTCTTATTATCAGAAGACAGCGAAGCCGCCTTTCCCTTTAGCTCTACCATAATACGATTAGCTACTTTTGTGCCAATACCTGGAATCTGACCTAGAACTTTACTATTTTGCAATATTATTGACTCTATCAAATCTGTTATTGTAATACGAGACAACACACCCATAGCAACCCTTGCACCCACGCCTTGTACACTTTGTAACAATACAAACCATTGACGCTCTAGGTTAGATATAAAACCAAAAAGTCGAATTTGATCCTGTCGCATATGCGTCTCGATAAACAAAGTACAAAAATCACCTATTTTCCCAAGACAAGATAATGTACGAATTGGACAGTAGATCATGTAACAAACACCATGTACATCAATCAATACATAATCTTCATACAATCCCTCAATATTGCCTTTGATTTTTCCTATCATAATTTTACTACTTTCTAATTTCACCTATAAGTTAAATTCAATACAACTCAATCATGTAATGCAATTTTATAATCAGCAGAATTCGCATGGTGTGCATGACACACAGCAATTGCCAATGCATCAGCTGCATCTTTTCCCTTAAAAACACTCTCTGGTATTAACATTTTTAACATCATATGGATTTGTTTTTTATCTCCATGTCCAATGCCTATTACTGCTTTTTTAATGGTATTAGGAGCGTATTCGGAGACATGGATTCCAACAAGAGCAGGAGATAAAATAGCTATTGCACGAGCTTGACCAAGCTTAAGTGTAGCCACTGCATCTTTGTTCACAAAAACTTGCTCCACAGCTGCTTCTTCAGGACTCCAATTCTTGATGACATCATTTAATCCCTCATGTAACTGACACAAGCGATATGCAAGTGATCTTTGAGTACATGCAACAACTGTTCCAGAAGAAACAAATTTTAGATTATCTCCTACAGCATCAATAATTCCCCACCCAGTTCTTCTAAGACCAGGATCTATTCCTATAATCCGAATTGATTTGCGCATTATCTTAAAAATTCCCTCAACAAATTGAAAATAATAAGACAATTGATGTTTTAATAAAGACAAGAATACTTTTTATATTTACATAATCGACATTTAACAATGCAAAAAAAATGAAAAAAGTATTTAAAACAATGAACTATAATAACCATTATTGAAAACATTAAATTTATTTTGTATAACAAAAGATAAAGATTCCGTAGCTCAGCAGGATAGAGCACCAGATTCCTAATCTGGTTGTCGCGCGTTCGAATCGCGCCGGGATCACCAGATAAATTATAACATATTTATTTTACTTCTCTTTTTAAATAAATTTTCTAACTTATTATAAGGTAAGAAATTAGAATGATTCATATGCAATTTGATGTACAATTGCATATTCTTATTGATATTAACCGACGTATAAAGGAATAATAATTAGCAATATTATTTTAGATAAGAAACGATCTTACGTTGATGAAGAGCTCCAAACTTGGAAGAAATGTTCATTTTTTGACGGTATTTATCATAGATTAAAGTATTTCGGAAATTCTTGATCTAATCAACGAAAATGATCAGAATACATATTATTTAGTAGAAGTTATTTTTCATAAAAAACAAGATATTCCATGATCTTATTATATAAAAGAAATTAATAAAAAACACAATAAAATACCTAATCAAGATGAACGTATCAGAATGATATCAATAGATCAATTTTATAAAAAAATAATTTCTATCATTCTTGTATCAATTCGCTTTTAAATATTACGAAGGATGATAAACCAATTAATAGTTGATGCTATTTACTTCTTGACATAAATACATCTCATTCGTACATAAAAAAATTAAATATCTATTAATATCTTAACTCAAATACTACAAAATAGATTGCATATATTTAAAGATACAAGCAAAACAAGATGTGGATATAAAAAGCAATACCGATCAACTTTATTATAATAAGTTTTATAACTTTGATAACTGCTTGGACTTGTACCTCTTACGTATCTCAATGCAAGGTAAGTGCGATATCTGAATATGATAACTATAGTTTTGGATTATTAATCATGATTCCTTTATTACTAATCAATGCTATAGATAATCTGGTTAAACAATACATTCAAGAATATAGTCATAGAAATATGCCTATATTCTTATTTCTTTTAATTATTCTTATGTATATTACCATATATGTAAAGTAACATACTATTTCTTATATAAAGAAAGACTCTATATATATTAGAGCGGACTAAGCATATGATAAATAGATTAAATTAATATTTATTTTTTTAGAAGTTATGTTTTTATATTCTTTATATGCATAAATATATGAACTATTTTGAAACATTTAATATCATTTACTTCTTGACTTAAACACATCTTATCTATAGATTCATGGGCTGAATATTTATTCATTAATTCAAATGCATTTTAAAAATTAAATTAAATATATTTAAAATTATAAGCATCAAAGGGATAAATTAACTATGAATATAAAAAATCAGTGGCTATTATTTCTTTATTAGCGTCAACCGCTGTAATAGCGGGATGTTTCTCATCTAGCTCCGATAAAGCTAACAACAATGCTGCTAAGGCAAAAGAAGAAGCTAAAACACCTCCTGTACCTGCTTCTAATCCTCCTTCTGGCGGTGGCGGCTGATGGGCAAACAGGCTAAGTAAAAGCTAAAGGGGGTTTAAATAACTAATCTAAAGCAAAACCCCGTGAATATTTATATGCAGAAGAGATAGGTCAGTATCCTTTATTAATAAATACTGATCCCTTCTCTTCTGTAATACTTTATTATTATACCAAAATCCTAAAATATAAGCGATGATTCATTGCTCCAAAGAGATTGAGATTGAAAATTGATTAAATTTTTTTATAGAAGATATAGAACCACCATAGAAAACTTGAATTATTTATTGCTATATATTTATCTAATAGATATTAATTTTTGAGTAAATATATAATGTTAAATTTTGGGTGATATAAAATATGAAATTTTGCTGTAAAAATACTTAAAATATATTATTCTTAACAAACAATTCTGGCTGAAAGCAGTTCCTGAAATTAAAAATTACAATCTATTTTGGAAAATTAATTTACTGATTACAATATTATAATACTAAGCGGTGTTATGATTAAAAACATAAATCTAAAATAAATAATCATTGGATCCTTTTACTTAACAAGATATGAGAAATCAGAAACTATCTTGTTATAGGATTTTTTCTTAAATTCAACAACCATATTAGGTGTATCACATAAAGAAACCCAAGCCCAATCATCAAATTCAGATTCATATCCAAATTCTGTCCGATCAACACAGATCTCACTTGTTAATCCCCGGAATCGAAAAGCAAACCATTTTTGTACTTGTCCAATATATCCATTTTCTTGTATACAATATTCTGGAAAATCATACTTTATATACGAACTTCCCTCTCCTAATAAAGAAACAGATTTTATTCCAGTTTCCTCATACAATTCACGATATGCAGCATCAATAGGAGATTCTTGAGGATTAATTCCTCCTTGTGGCATTTGCCATGACAATAAATCCTTATAATTATTGTGGCAAATGCGACGTCCAACCCACACAAGGTTATCTTGATTAAATACTAAAATTCCTACACCACGCCTATACAAATCTAATCTTTCTTTCAAAAAAATTTTAGTTGATTTTTAATTTATAAACTTCATCTAACTATTGAGAAGAACTCGATAATTTTACTAAACAAGATAAAGGAACAATCGATATATCACTAGCATGTTCTTGTTTTAACCATTGAGAAATAACTTCAATGCTTTCATCAAAAGCAACTGCAACACCAATAGCCTGACCTTCCTTGCGAGCAATATTTTCTAATTCTTTTAATTTTTCTCTAATTTTATCACGATCTACCTGATCATCTAAATACAAATCAGCAACGACATAAGGAAGATTTAATGTTGGAGCTAATAACCTAGTAAGACTACGAGCTGAACTACCATCATCAAAAAACAATAATCCACGATTAGCAAATTCTTTGAACATAACTTCTACAGAAGTCTTATGCGATAACAACATTGCTCCACGATAATTCATAACACCTAAATAACCAGTGCCACGATTCAAAGAATAAATTAATTGATTACGCAACTGATTAACTTTTTCTGTGATTTTTAAAGTATAAATATCATCGTCATTATACGCTTCATTAAAAGCTTGCATAGGAACTTGTAAAATAGTATCTTGACCCTTTTTCGTTGATTCTGTCATCCAACGTTTCAAACTATTACCATTAGAAGCAAAAGCCATAGTGATGTTTGAAGGTAATAAATTAATAGCACTTTGTGTTCCAGTCTGGCTTATACCCAACCCAGAAACGACAATAGCAATGCGAGGACCTTTGATATTAAAACAAGATTTCTTGCCAGATAAATAAACTTGATCTTCTCCTTTTACTTCCTGATTATTTTCTAATATTTTTTTTGTAGTTAAAGAAGGCAATAATCTTTCTTCTATAGTTGGCAAATGATCTAAATTAGTAGATCTTTTCTGTATATCAGCGTTTTCCTTATCAAAAACAACGCTCTTTGATGGATCAATTTTAACTTTATCATTTACAGCGCCACTATCTATAGCACTAGAAGATTCATTATCTTTAAATGGAACAGGAACTACTTCTCTAATAACAGAATATGGCCTCACTTCTGATACCATTTCAAAGGTATTGTTAGAAAATAAAATGTAGATTGAAAACCCGATAATAAAAGTACAAAAAAATAAAAAAATACCCAATTGAAAAACAATTTTTGAAGAAAAAGATTGTTTCTTGGATGTTTTCTTCCTTAAAGGATAGTTTAAATCAATACCCATAAATATTATGCTTTGTTAAAACGGTGATTAATAGTTACGAAAATCCGATAAAATTAGCAAGAATTAATTTTCTCTCTATGAAGGACACGCAAGATGCAAAACACCATCTTTACCGTATAATGTGAATTAATTGAAATACATATTTAAAAAAAATACCTATTAAATCCATATACAATTATAGATATAAATCATAAAACGAAACAAGACGTTTATTTGGTATTTAAAGCAAAAAATATTTTTTTATCTTTAGTACCTGAAAATATTCAAAACTATTACTAATCAAATATTTTTTTGTTGTTAAAAAATCTCCTTCAAATTACTGATAAACATTATATTGGTTTGATATTTTGCAATATACTTCTGTACAAATCACAATTAACAATAAAAACATTTACAAATTATAACTAATTTTTTGAATGAAGACATTCAAATCACCAAATATCATGTCATAATCCGCTGATATCTCAACGAGAATAATATTCTATTTTAATTCTATAAATTTATAATTCAAGCTATAAAATATATCTTTTACTATCATATTCTTCAAACAATTTTTTATTTAATAAAAATATTATATATTTTGTGCATTAATACCCAATATTGCACTCTCAGGGATTAGTCCTCTCATAAAATAATCTGGATTTCCATCATAAACAATTTTCCCTTCAGATATAACAATAAACCTAGTTGCTATTTTTACAGCATCTTCTAAATTATGAGAAACCATGAGCAAGGTTAATTGTCTTTCATCACATAATTTTTTTAATAATCCTAGTATTTCATTACGCAATGAAGGATCCAAAACAGCAAAAGGTTCATCTAGTAATAAAATAGGTTTTTGACGGATAAAACAACGTGCCAAAGCAGAACGCTGACGTTGCCCTCCTGATATTTGAGATGGTAATCTATCAAAACAATCATCAAGAAAAAATTTTTCTATAATCTGTTTAACTTTGGTATACTGATAGTTATCTAAATGCAAATTAGGAGAAACACCTAAAGCAATATTTTGCCAAACAGTTAGATGAGGAAAAAGATTATTCTCTTGAAATAAAATTGAAAGCGGGCGCTTGGAAGGTGAACTAAGAGTGTGATTTTGTTTATTTAAGTAAATATTACCTTGTTTTGAATATAGAAACCCCGCTATCAGAGAAAGCAAAGTACTCTTACCTGCTCCACTGGGACCTAATATTACAATTCTTTCGTTTTGATTCACTTGAAAATCAAATCGCATGATTATATTCCCATAGGAATAAACTAATTGATTTAGTTCAATCATGTTCTTTACCTGAAAAAAAATCTAATAGACTGAATAAAATAAAACAAAGTAATAGTAATAACAGAGTAGTAACTGCAGCATCATTATTACGGTAAGAACCCAATTGCTGATAAAGATAGTAAGGTAAAGTAAATAAATTTTCATTTCCAAAAAGCATTATAATGCTACAATCCCCTACTGAAAGCAAACAAGAAAAAGCAAAAGTTTGTGATATCAATCGCTTTAAAACCTTAAATTCAATACGATATAGCCGATTTATTCCTTTAATTTGCAGTGAAGTACACAATGAATTATATCTCTCTGCCAAATCATACATTGGGTTTTCTAACATTTTTACAGCATAAGGAATAGACATTAAAGAATTAGTCAAAATTATAAGGATATATGAGGAAGAAATTAAATTAAAAGTTTTATTGAGTAATAAAAAAAATCCTAATGCTAATACAAAACTTGGCATAGATAAAATTAATATCTCATTTAATTCAAAAATATAATGAAAAAATTTTAGACGACGAATACGTAACTCCCTCATAGTCCAAAGCAACATTATAGTAGCAATTATACATAATACACCAGAATTTATAGCGATATAAATAGAATTAAAAATTGCATTCCATAGTCTAGGTTGTTGTAATACCTGAAATAACCTTACATTAATACCATCAACGATAATAGCTATCAAAGGAAGGACAAAGAAAAAAACTGATGTATTAATCAGTACAAAATCCCAAAATTTTCTCCATCTATTATCGTCTATATTTTTCCATAACAATTGCACACTACAACCTGAGGAAAAAGAAAAACTAAAATTTTGATTTAACAATACCATAATTAAACAACAAAAGACCTGTATCAAGGAAAGCAACGAAGCTTTATTTAGGTCAAAATCATAACTTAATGATTGATAGATAGCTAATTCAATAGTAGTTGAAGACGGCCCTCCTCCAAGAATAAGTACTGTCGAAAAACTAGTAAAGCACAACATGAAAATCAAAGATGATGTTGGTAAAATTTGTCTTCTTAAATAAGGCCACTCAACAAAACGAAAAAAATTCCATTGATTCATACTTAATTGAGCTGCAAGTTGACGTTGCTCAACAGGAATACTTTCTAAAGATTGCAGTAACATACGTATAGCTAAAGGCATGTTAAAAAACATATGTGCCAATAAAATACCCCTGAAACCATAAATATTAAATTCGTAATCAATACCTAATAATCGAAATAACTTTGCGATCCATCCCATTCTCCCATATACAGTAAACAATCCCATAATCACCACCAATACAGGTAATACAAAAATCATGGAATATAACCGCAACAATAGCATACGCCCTAGAAAATGACGCCTAAAAATAGATTTTGCTATAAAAATAGCAGGAATGACTGATAATAAAGTAGAAAATAATGCCTGCCAAAATGTAAAACCAATGACATGCCATAAATAACCATCATCAATAAATTCTTTCAAACTTATTGAAGGCATGTATAACCATAACGAGAATACAATAAGGATAATAGTAGAGCTTAAAAAAAAAGATACGATTATACCAGGCCATAGAGATTTTCCTATGGATTGCTGACAGCATTTTGCCATGAATAAATCCATTTATTGCGATATCTAATAATATCTTCCATTTTAAGCTGTAATGATTTTTCGGGTTTTCTTATTGATCGATATACTTTAGGCATATAAATATCAACAACTGGATACATCCAATTAGTTGTTGGCAAAATTTTTTGAGGAAATGAAGAAATCATAAATTGCAGGAAATCTTGTGCTATTTTAGGATGTTTGCTACTTATCAATTGAGCAGCTACTTCAATTTGTAAATAATGACCTTCATCAAATATTGCAGCACGGTAATTATCTTGTTTATAATTTAAAAGATGGAAACCTGGAGAAGAATTGTAACTAAGCACAAAATCACTTTCACCTTTTAAAAACAATCCATATGATTCACTCCAACCTTTCGTAATATTTACCGTTTTTATGGCTATTTTTTTCCAAATTTCATCACTTTTATCTCCATAAATTTTTTTTATCCAAAATAGCAATCCTAGACCTAATGTGCTAGTCCTTGGATCTTGGTAAATAATTTTCCAAGGTTTTTCACTGTTAATTAGTTCATCAAAGCTTTTAGGAGGATTATCTATGTGGTGACTATCATAAATAAATGCTAAATATCCATAATCATAAGGAATAAAAACATCATCATTCCATTTTATTGGTAATTTCAATTGACTGATATCAACTTTATTTTTAGCAAATAAATCGGTTTTCTTGGCTAGATCCATAATATTATTATCAAATCCAATTACAACATCAGCAGGACTATTTTTCCCTTCTATCCTAAGTCTATTTAATAAATCTATTCCACCACTAAAACCAATGAATTTTAGTTCACAATTACATTGCTTTTCAAAATTCAATTTTATTCTAGATCCTATTCCTCTTTCAGCAATAAAGGCATTATATGTATATACAGTCAATAAAGGTTTTGACTGTAAATTATCAAAAGTATAGTAGGAAGTTAAGAAAAGAATAATCATACCCAATGTAGTTTTAATGAAGATTTTCATTTTTGATATTCCTTTCATCATACTAACAAAAAATGATCTATTCTCAATAAATTATAATAATATTCTTTATGAAAATTGATTGATGATACTCATTGATTAGCAGGAAAAGAAAAAAATTTTCCTATTAAAAACTACTTTTCTCTATAATGATTAGAAATTAATTTTCTATATTTAGTTTTTATACCTATAGCAAAATAAAAATAAAAAACGCATCTACCAATCAAATATTAGTAAAATTAAATATATTGTAATGCCCTAAAAAGATCAAGGCACCAATAAAAATTAGTGCCTTGAAAAATAGTTATATTTTTAACAAAAATTTATGACCACATACTCTCTAAATCATATATTTTACGAGATTCTGGATGAAACACATGAACCATTACATCTCCGATATCAATTAGAATCCAATTAGATGTCATCAAACCTTCAATACTAAAAACTTTAATTTTTTTTTTTTTAAGATATGAAACAAGATTATCTGCAATAGAAGACACATGTTTTGTGGATTTGCCTGAAGCTATAACCATATTATCACATATCAAAGATCGTGAAGATGTATTTTCTATGTGACATATATCATCAGCCTTTAACTCTTTCAAATAATCTACGACTATTGGAACACAAGAATCTAACTTATCATCCTTTTGATGTAATTTTTCTTTTGTGTTTACTAACATGCTTATTCCTTTCCCTATCTTGTGCCATTAATATTAATAATAGCATATGAAAAAAATTGACAGTTCATGCCCCTCCTCTAATCTACTTTATCAATAAAATAAACAAGTAATACTTTATACAATATCTATTATTATCTAGATAAAATATGTACAATTACAATTTTAACATTTACATATACTATGTATACAACCATAATATTTGAACAAAATTATCATAAAATAGCTTATAAATATTAGCATACATCTTTATGTTTTTATATAAATGTGATTACGTCAGGTTATTTTTTATAATAAATTTTTAATTGTATATTTTCTAAGACCATCATTTTTGAACTAGTATTATACACTTTTTTTATATTTTTTTTCTGTTTCACAAAATCATTTTCAATAGATAATACCAATAAATCTTTAGTAGCGTATAATGATTACAATCGAAAATATTTTTCACCTATATTCTAATTTTTGAAGAAAAAACAAGAATTAAAATCCAACTTGCATATAGTACTTCAATACAAATCATCCATATAAAACAAGAAATATCCAATAATAATCTTGAATATATTATAATAACAAAAGACGAAATATCACCTGATTTAAATGAATATTTACTACATAAAACAAGCCTTTATCTAATAAAAAAGTTTCTTTTGATCTCAAAAATGAAAATAAAAAACCTATGG
Organism: Candidatus Liberibacter brunswickensis; assembly: GCF_036858155.1. Taxonomy (NCBI): domain Bacteria; kingdom Pseudomonadati; phylum Pseudomonadota; class Alphaproteobacteria; order Hyphomicrobiales; family Rhizobiaceae; genus Liberibacter; species Candidatus Liberibacter brunswickensis. The sequence goes on from NZ_JAAEJX010000009.1 coordinate 65,283, forward strand.
TAATATCTTTTCATACTGAGGTATTAGCATATTCTACTGAAAGTCTTAAAATATCTGATTTACCTAAAAGTACTATGGATATAATAAATAAAAAATGGAAAAAATAATATCAATTTCTACTAGCAACATATCTTTTCAAAAATTTATCAATACGATAAAATAAACATCGCAAATACTATATCACGGATTTATAGAAAAAATGATTGCTAATGACGTAAAAAATACCTAGTCTAAAACAATAGTCTATTATATTCCTATAGATTTATTGCTTATAAAAAACGAAGATAATATTAAATCATGCCATTTTTCGATATTTTGATATTTTTTAAAGATAACCGTCCCAAATTAATAAAACAAATTAAATCAATTCAAAGAAAGAAATCAATACACCTGAAAAAAAAGATAGTAATACCAGAATACAGAAACTAATATAGTCTTTTTTGTTATCGGAGATACGAAATTTTTTTTGTTCCTCTTCCCAATACTTACTATATGATCTTCTTTCTTTATCTCTAATAGCAAGATTTATCCTCGATCTAGGAATCGATAATCGAGTCTGATTCAATTTATCCTCCTTAACGTACTAAAAAATCAACTTTTTGATTAATAATAGATTAATTATAACTTATAATAGAAATAATAATCAAGCATGTAAATTATAAATTTAGTAAATTGTATAATGAAAAAAAATATAATTTATTCGTATTAGTAAAAATTATTTTTTATGAGATACACACAATAAAACAAAAAATTTATCAATTGTTATTATACACAAACTATGGATAAAATATTTTTTTTACTTCACGATTTTTAAAAATAGTATTACAATGAGATTGTGAGGTTAAATATTATGAATAATTAAAGTGGATGTGGCGGAATCGGTAGACGCAGCAGACTTGTGTTATTGGGTGCCCATGGAGAAATCCATGGAGTAGAACTGCTCAAATTCGGGGAAAGCTCTTAAAAAGTCAATCCCGAGCCAAGCCTTGTGTAAAGGAAGGTGTAGAGACTGGACGGGCAGCGCCTAAAAACATTTATAGATGTTATGGTGAAGGGACAGTCCAGACCACGAACACTGCGAATAAAAAAGCAGTGGCAATGAAAGTTGTAGTGGTAAGAAAATCTGCTTCTTTGAAATGAGAGTGCGGGTTCGAGTCCCGCCATCCGCACCAAATTGGTTATAATTTCCGGATAGTGTATGACATTATTCGGAAGTTTTTTCATAACATTCGCATGAAATGCTCTAGTGTATTTTTTAAAATAGAACATAATTTGATCTTGTATAAATAATTATTTAAAAATGATTTTTTACAAGAAAACAAAAATATATTAAAAGAACGCGTAAAAAAATTGGTCTTCGGTATTTATAATAAAAAATCGGGATTATAACGTAAAATCAATGGTTTAAACGCCCCCTACCCCGTTTTAAGGGGGTATTGATTCTAGGCTGTTTTTCCTATAGTAACTCCGCACCTTTTTGACTATAATTTTCGAGCCCTTTTTAACTAAATTAGTAATTAATATTATCTAGTTCTTGACTCACACAAGCGAAGCATACATGATACCGACAACTTAATGTTGCATTTTTTTGTACAATGGAAGGTAAATATGAAACGCATTTCTACTTTAGGATTGTTATTTGTTTTTCTTGGATTAACTATAAATCCTGCTAAGGCGATGGTTCACTGTAATAGGTTCTACTCTTCTGATTTACAATCTTGTGTATCTGAATTAACCGGCGAGGTGGAAGATTTAAAAGACTAGGTAGAAAGCTTGAGATTGAGATCTTATATTCGATAGACACGCTAGGCAGAAGAAGCTAACCCCGTTTCTTCCTAACGACTAAATCTGTGAACCAAAAGCCAATTATGTGTTCAATGATAGTTTGGGTGTAAGGGCTAAGTAGAGCTAAAGGATCCGTGGCTATAACCCCTTTTGATATTAGATAAGTTGACATTGAAGGATAAACAATAATCCAAAAAACAGTTGTAAAAGGTCGTATCAACGCATTAATTCCATCTATCCACTTATTAACATAATTATGCCGTAAAATCAATGATTTAGATACACCCTAACCCTAGAATCTACAATAGTAAAGAACATTGATTCTACGTTGTTTTATTTTATGACGCCCGCACCTTTTTGACTATAATTTTCTAGCCCTTTTTAACTAAATTAGTAATTAAATGTTATCTAGTTCTTGACTCACACAAGTGAAGCATACATGATGCCGACAACTTAATGTTGTAATTTTTTGTATAATGGAAGGTAAATATGAAACGTATTTCTGCTTTAGGATTATTATTTGTTTTTCTTGGATTAGCGATAAATCCCGCTTTTGCTTATAAAACCTATTCCTGCCATGGATACGGGAAAAATGGGTGTTGTAAAAACGTTCATGTCAATGGCTATTGCAAACGCAACGGAACTTGTGTCAAAGACTATTATAGATGCTCTCCAAAAAATCATTAAGCTTTTCTAGTTTTGTGCTAGGGGGAATAGCGAAGCAGCATGCATGGCAGGATAGATATGATATATGGAATACTAACATAACTATGCCGTAAAATCAATGATTTAGATACGCCCTAACCCTAGAATCTACAATAGTAAATAGCATTGATTCTACGTTGTTTTATTTTATGATGCCCGCACCTTTTGGACTATAATTTTCAATCCCTTTGTACTAATTAACAATTAAATTCTCCCCGTTCCTTGACTTAAATAGTTGAATGCTACATATAAGTACAACTAAATGTTGCACCTTATACATGGAGAAAATACAGTGTTTAGCATAGAGAGATTCAAAAGAGGATTGAAAGGAGAAGAAACTCTGGCTTACACCTTTTGGTTTATGCATTGGCTCATCCCCTTCTTGGTAATAATGTGCCAATCAGTAATCTTGGTGTTTTTAACCAAATTAACCAGAGAAGTAGATAATTTCTATATATCAATGTTCAACGCGATAGGGACGTTATGTAATTGTATATTAGGTGGGTATACCATGGGTGTATGCTTATTTGTAGCCCATAAAATCTATAACAATATATGGGCTAAAGTTGTTTTAGGGTTTTTTGCTTTTAGTACTTCATGTTCGGTATTAGCAATCTTACTTTTCTCGTATTATGGGAAATGGCATTATGTTTTTAGTCCGATCTTAGCATATGCATTTGCGGGAATAGCCCTGTATAGGCTAATAAATAAATTCGAACAATCTAACCTCTCCTCTCCTTAAGTTATGCTTTTTGCACACCAAAAAACTATAAAGTTATTTATATTTTATACCTTTCTTTCTTCTGAACTATTTTATCAGTATACCAGAAACCTAGTAAACAAGCGATAATCTCTTATTCAAAGGGGATTAATATTGAAAGGGGGCTCTTCAAATATGCCCTCTTTCACACTGCACCAAACTAATAACGGATAAACAATAACCCAAAAAACAGTTGTAAAAGGTCTTATCAACGCGTTAACTCCATCTAT